>NZ_JAZGVT010000016.1:0-14933 GCF_036440755.1 Methylobacter sp. Wu8
GGCCTGGAATTTCAGCCTCTGGATGAGGCTATTTTTTGCGCTGATTTTGATCGTTAAAACGATTAAACCATCCCTGTTTCGGCTGACAGGTACCCCAAAAACGCTATTCGTTGAAATGGCTTCCGCTTAACAACTTGTTACCGGCTGAGATCGGAGTCTCGGTATCTGTAGGCATGGTTCGGGGGCTTTTTTCAGGGCTGACTACTTAGGCTTCCGTTAATGGCTTCCTTCATCAAGTCCTCAAAACTTGCTGGCTGCATGACTTTGCCAAAGGTATGTGAATTAATGAGTCGCATGTTTTCAGGTAGGGGCTAACGTTTGAATTCACCGGCCTGCGCGGCTTTTCGCGCAGGTCCGGTGGAATGATGGGTTAGCCGCTCTGGCGCTACTTCTCTCGTTCCCACTCAATTCCAAGACCTTTAAATTTTTGCATGAATGGCATTACTACTAAAGCGATGAATACGCCAATTAGAGCCAAGCGTTCGGTTGTGAGAAGCTTTATGTTTCTTTCCGACAATAGGTAATCAGCAACGATCAAGCAGAGCACCATCAAAGCCAGAAGCCATGAAACACGCCTAAGTGTCCTCTCTGTACTATTGCTCTCGACTCTCAGGGTATCTTTTCGACTGGCGGACTCAGCTGACGAAAGAGCACCGAATGTTGGAAATAGCGATATATCAATGTTCGTTATTTCCCCGTTTTCGCTGAACGTATATAGCTTCATTTGTGTACGCTCATCAGCATTTGAAGAGCGGGCAACTAGATATATAGGGAGGTTTGGCTTTCCGATTGCCTGACGGTATCCATTTAGGTTTTCGTATATCTGCCTACCTTGCCCAATCTCGGCATCTTTAATCTCTACAACGGCTAATCTCTCTTTGCGCTGCGGCTCATAGAGAACAAAGTCAGGGCAGTATCTACGCCTCCCATCAATGGGTATCCACTCTGAATCATAGGCGACCGCGTCTTTCGGATACCCTTTAGATTCTAGGAATTCCGCAAAGAGTTGCTCCGTCTGTGAATGAAACTTTGGCATCCAGGATATTCCTCAATTTTCTAGAGTGGCTAACAAGTTATTATCTAGGTCTGACTATCTTATACTCCTTCCAACCTCAGTTGACAATAATAGCTTTGAAGACTATGTTTTCTAAAGTGGATAACACGCAAATGTGCATAAAAAACAGTTTCTGGATAGCATCAGATGATAGCTCTACCCTCAGAGATATTTGACCCGTTCGATCAGTTGTTGAGAAGCAAGTCACTGCAAAGCAACACCCGATTCGTTTACACCAAATGGCTGCGCTTTTATTGGGATTTTTGCCGGAAGTATCAGCACAATCCATTTTATGCCAATAGTTTGCCGTTGTTTTTAAAAAAATTACAGGATAAACAGCAATCGGAACAATCGCAACAAGAAGCGCATCAGGCCGTTTCCTTGTTCTATGCCATGCAGGCTGCTAACCACAATCCCGTCAATCCGGAGCATATTACCGGTGTTGTTTCAACCAACAAGGATCCAATACTGAAACCGTCAAACCAGCCTTTGCCCCAACAAAGCGGGCATAGCAACCGGCTAACCGCTATCAACCCAACTCCCGTTGATGCGGCTACCCAACCCGTACAAGAGCATTCTGCAACCATACTGATTGCTCCAGCAACAACGGGAGCCAGCTGGGTTTTTGTGTTCGACCGGTTATTGAGTGAAATCAAAATCCGGCATTATTCGCCAAAGACGCTAAAAGCTTATCGAGGGTGGACGCGTCAGTTTCAAAGCTTTACCAAAAGCAAAGATTACAGGTTGTTATCGCAACAGGATGTGGCTGATTTTTTAAGTTTTCTGGCCGTTAAGCAACAGGTCTCTGCATCCACCCAGAATCAGGCGTTCAATGCGTTGTTGTTTTTGTTCAAACAGGTGCTTAAAAAGGAGTTTGGTGAGATCAAAGGCGTAGCAAGAGCAAAACGTAGGCCCTACATACCTGTGGTGTTGTCGCGTGAAGAGATCGATTTAATTTTTGATCATCTGGAAGCCCCGGTCAACTTGATTGCCAAGGTATTATACGGTTGCGGTCTGCGACTCTTTGAATGCTTGAATCTTCGGGTGCATAACCTTAATTTCGATGCGGGTATTTTGACGATCCACGATGGCAAAGGTATGAAAGACCGGACGGTACCCATTCCGCAAGCGATTGTTCCCGCCTTAAAACAGCAATTGCAGAAAGTAATCGCTGTACATGAGGCAGACCTGAAAGCTAAATTTGCCGGTACTTTTTTGCCGGATCAATTGGATCGTAAATATAAGAACGCTGCTAAAGAGTTTATCTGGCAATGGTTATTTCCGGCCCAATCGTTAACTTTGTTGCCCGAAGCGCAGGAATACAGGCGTTATCACATTCATGAATCGGTCGTGCAAAAAGCGATCAAAAAAGCAGTGAATGACGCCAAAATCACCAAACGGGCTTCGGCACATACCTTCAGGCATTCCTTTGCCAGTCATTTATTGCAGGCGAACTACGATATCCGCACGATTCAGGAGTTGTTGGGACACAGCGATTTAAGAACGACGATGATTTATACCCATACGGTGCAAAGCATCACGATCAAGCAGGCCAAGAGTCCGCTTGATTTTGATTCAAAATAAGCCAGAGAAAAACCAAACTGACCATCTGATTATGGCCGATTGTGCCACTTGATTAGCTAAGATCGACAGTCCGCTTTGTATTGGTCTGCTGCCATTTGGAAATGTGGGGCGAGTGTTTCTTGTGGGTCGAATTCAGCCGATCATGGCAGCCTACATTCGGAAAAATACCCCTGGTGCTAAAAGTGGTCATCCAACAAAATGATCGAGGCCACCTACAGAAACCTAAGCCGATCAAGCCATGTCTCCGCCTTCCTCCCAGCGCGCAAACCATTCGGTCAAATCGCGGCTGTCGCCCAATCCGCAGAGGCGGCGGTCGACGGCGTCCTGGTTGCCCCATACCACCCCGGTCAAGGCGCCGCCGGCCACGCGCGATTCGATGTCCTTACAGTAAAGCCCGAGGTCACGCTGGACATAGAACCCGTAGGTGCGGCAAGCTACCGGGCGGTGGGCGTAGACCAAGCAGGCTCCGGCCGAGCGGTCCAACAACGGGCAGACGATGGGGCGTGATGGCTGCTCGGCCAGCGTGGCGATGCCCCGGCTGACTTCCCGAAGCCGCTCCGGGGGCAGCGCGGCCAGTCCGTCTTGCAGCAAAGCCCATTCCGCCGCAGTGAGCCGGGGTACTTCGGCGAGCCGCCGGCAACAGCCGTCGCAGCCCATGCGGCATAGCCAATCGGGATTGTCGTCGCGGATAGCTCTTACGCGCGCTTCGATATCGGCATGGAGTTGGGTAAGTGTGTTCATCTTTGTATCCGGCCTTTTTAACAGCGCTTTGGAAAAGCCTTTATTGTCCTGGAAGACTCACCAAATGAGTGGTGGCGAAAACGCTCACCCCTTTCGAGACAAGCCAGCACGAACGGTTTTCACACGCTCCAAATGATTTCTTTGGTAGGATGGCTCTGCGACTAGATCTTCCAGGTTTAGCTATTATCCTAAAAATCGCAGTTGATCCGCGATAAATTAGCGCATATTTGCGTGCTTTTTGCGGCTTTCGTGGACGAGTTTATTTCCCTGATTAAACAGAAAAACTCTCGCCGCAGCCGCAGGTGCCTTTTACATTCGGGTTGTTGAACTGGAAGGCTTCGTTAATGCCTTCCCTGCGATAATCCAGTTCTATGCCGTCGACAAATTGCAGGTCGTTTGCGGCTATGATGACTTTGACGTCGAAATTTTCAAACACGGCGTCGCCTTCATTAAGGGCGTCGGCGTAGTCGATGGTATAAGCATAGCCCGAGCAGCCGGATTGTTTTACGCCCAGTTTTAAACCCAGGCCTTTGCCGCGTTTTTCCAGTTGTTTTTTGATTTGCCGGGCGGCGCTTTCGGTTAATGATACGGACATGATTTCCTCTTTATCCTTTGATGGTTAAGGATGTTAATTGTTTAATAAATTCGATAATTTCAGCTTCAGTGTTGGCTTTTCCCAAGCTGATGCGGATCGCGCTTTTTGCCCGATCAGGTTCAACGCCCATGGCGGCCAGGACAGGGCTGGGTTCTCTTAGGCCGCTGGCGCAGGCCGATCCGCTGGAAACGGCGATGCCTTTTTGATCCAGCTGCATCAGCAGCATTTCGCCGTCGATGCCGCGAACGCCGACTTGCACGGTATTGGACAGGCGTTCCGCCTGTTGGGCAAAAACAGTCAGGCCGGGAATGGCTTTTAAGCCGTGTTCCAACAGTGTTCTAAGTTTTAGCAGATGTTCCTGGCGGTCGGCAAGTTCGGCTTTGGCAAGTTCAGCCGCTTTGCCAAAGCCGACGATGGCGGCGACATTTTCGGTCCCTGCCCTGAATCCTTGCTCCTGCCCGCCACCCAGCAAGACAGGATTTATCGCCACGGATTTTTCAAATACCAGTGCGCCGCAGCCTTTGGGGCCGTAGATTTTATGGCTGGACAGCGACATCAAATGCGCGCCGAGCCGGTTAAAATCGACCGGGATTTTGCCCAGCGCCTGCACGGCGTCGGTATGAACGATGATGTTTTGCGCTCGTAGCTGACCGGCATAGTCGGCGATATTCTGTACTGCGCCGGTTTCGTTATTGGCCAGCATGATCGAAACCAGGCCGGGTTTTAGCCGTATGACCTCGTCGACAGCATCCTGCGTTATCAGGCCGTTTGCATCGACATTCATCAGGTGAAGTTCATGGCCCAGGTTTTGCAAACGCAGGGCAGGCTCGATAACCGAGGGATGTTCTATGGCTGAAACGGCCAGCCCGGCCTGAGAGGCTAAAGTTGCCAAAGCCAGATTATTGGCTTCGGTGCCGCCGCTGGTAAAAATAATTTGCCCCGGCTGAACGCCGATCAGTGCAGCGAGCTGCTCACGCGCTGCATCGACAGCGCTTTTCGAGGCCCTGCCGAGACGATAGAGGCTGGAAGGATTTCCGTAGAATGTTTTCAGGAAGGGAAGCATTGCCTCCAGAACGCGATCATCTATCGGTGTGGTCGCGTTATGATCGAGGTAGATCATTCAGCTTAGGCGTTATTCGGCATGACGATAAATTTCAATGGTGTGTTGAGCTTCGTGATGCTGTCTTTTGGCGACTTCCTGAACCCGGTTCTTTTCTAACAGGTCGGCTAAAGAAATGCCCTCCAAATAATTCCTGATCTGCTCACTCAAACCCATCCACAGGTCATGCGTTAAACAGGATTGATCCTTCTGGCAGTTGGCTTCGCCGCCGCATTTTGTTGAATCAAGCGGTTCATCGACAGCTGCGATAATTTCGGCAATATTAATGTCGCTGGCCTTGCGGCACAGTTTGTAACCGCCGCCAGGTCCGCGCACACCTTTTACCATACCCGCCCGGCGCAAACGGGCAAATAGTTGTTCCAGATAAGACAGGGAAATGGTTTGACGAGCCGCAATGTCGGTTAGGGTTACCGGCTTGATTTGACTGTGAAAAGCCAAATCAATCATTGCAGTAACCGCATAGCGACCTTTAGTAGTTAAGCGCACAGTAGCATCCTCTATAAATACCGTTAAGATATTGTTACTATACTTAACCTAGCAAAATAGTCAACTATTATACCCTTGGCAGCCTATGGTTGGTGAATGGCTCAAGACATAGGGGGCATTGGGTAATCTGCAATCAATGCGATGCCGGGTGTTGTTTTCTTTTACAACTCATCTTCGTCATAACCATCCTCAATTTCGCAACCGTCCAATTTGGAGATGGGGGTTTCCGGGTATTTAATGCCGGCGTCATTGAGTGCTTTTTGCAGGGTTTCTATCTGATTGTCCATTGCATGAATATGATCGAGCATGTGATTAATCGCATAGGCGATGGGGTCGGGCATGTCGGTCGTTGCGCCGTAGGCGCTAAAGCCCATTTTGTAGGCTATTTTGTCGCGCTCGGCTGTTGCGACTTTGCTTTTAGGATCGACGACATGGGCTGGAATTCCAACGACGGTTACGCCCGCCGGAACCGGCTTTAACACTACCGAGTTTGAACCCACACGGGCGTTTTCACCTATGTCGATAGGTCCTAACACTTTTGCCCCCGCACCGACCACCACGCCGTTATGCAGGGTCGGATGACGCTTGCCTTTATCCCAGCTGGTTCCGCCCAGGGTTACGCCGTGATACAAGGTGCAGTCGTCGCCGATAACGGCGGTCTCGCCGATGACCACCCCCATGCCGTGATCGATAAAAAAGCGCCTGCCGATGACTGCGCCGGGGTGAATTTCAATCCCGGTCAGCCAGCGGCCGATATGAGCGATAAATCTAGCCAGCCATCTGAATCCTGCCAGCCAGCAAAAATGGCTGAGCCGGTGAATTAAAACGGCATGAAATCCGGGATAGGTGGTAATCACTTCAAAGACGGATTGCGCAGCCGGATCGCGGTCAAAGACGCAGGCAATATCTTCTTTTATTCGGTTAAACATCGGTATTCCTCTTGTGGCCTTGAGACATTCTCAGGATGCCCCGGAGTATGTCCAGTTCCTTGGTGTCCAGTTGTACCCGGTTATAAATCCGGCGCAAACGCCGCATAATGGACTTTGATTTGGCGGGATGCATAAAGCCTATGTCGGTTAATGCTTCAGCCATGTGCGTATAAAACAACTCCATTTGTTCGGCCGTAGCCAAAGGCTGTTCGCCCTTGTCGCCGACAAAAACCTCTTCCTGCGGCGCCAAGCCGGATGTTACGAACAATTCATAACAAACAACCTGCACGGCTGCGGCGATATTCAGGGAACTGTATTCGCTGTTGCAGGGAATGCGCAGCAAAAAATGACACAGGTCCAGTTCGTGATTTTTTAAGCCCGAGTTTTCCCGGCCGAAAACGATAGCCACTTTATCGCCAGGGATGGTGTGTATGCCGCAAGACTGCTGGGAGCCGTCGCGGCCGTTGCCCGGTTCATTGATCAATATTTTTTCCGCGCATTCCCTGGGTGTCAGTTCCGGCCAGCTGATGGTCCGGCCTCGGGCGCTGGCGCCAATCACCAGTTGGCAATCGGCAACGGCCTCCTGCAAAGTACGGCAGACGGTCGCGCCCGCCAACACGTCGTCGGCGCCGGAAGCCCTGGAGGTGGCATCGGCGCTGGGGAATATTTTAGGTGCAACCAGCCAGAGATTATGCATCTTCATGTTTTTCATCGCACGGGCAACAGCGCCTATGTTTCCCGGATGCGTCGTTTCGACCAGCACAATTTTTATAGTAGACAGCAAAGCGTTGTCCTTGGTTAAAAAAAGAGCCTAAGTTTAGCAAAAGATTTGGTATCCTATGGCATTTTCTGTGCCTATATAAGAACCATCAGCCTATGCAACCCATGTTAAATACCGCCGTCCGCGCCGCAAGAAGCGCCGGCGACTTGATACTCCGCTCATCTGAAAATATCGACCGTTTACACGTCGACCAAAAAGGTAAAAACGATTACGCCAGCGAGGTTGATCGTATGGCCGAACGGGAAATCATCAATATTATCAAGGCTGCCTATCCCGAGCACAGTATTCTGGCAGAAGAAAGCGGTGCGCAGGAGGGCAACGATTTTGTCTGGATTATCGATCCGCTGGACGGCACGACCAACTTCCTGCACGGTTTTCCGCAATACTGCGTTTCCATTGCCTTGAAACACAAAGGCAGGATTGAAGTCGGCGTCGTTTATGATCCGCTACGGGACGAGTTATTCACCGCCAAACGCGGCGGCGGCGCTATGCTGAACAGCCGCCGCATTCGGGTGACCAAGCAAAACAGCTTGAAAGGCGCATTAATCGGCACCGGTTTTCCGTTTAAGACCGATTTACATATGGATGCTTATTTAGGCATGTTTCGCGCGATAGCGACCGATTCGGCGGGGATTCGCCGCGCAGGCGCGGCGGCGCTCGATTTGGCCTACGTGGCTGCCGGGCGGCTGGATGGTTTTTGGGAAATTGGCCTGATGGAGTGGGATATGGCCGCCGGCATTTTGTTGGTCAAGGAAGCGGGCGGAGCGGCTACCGATTTTTCTTTTAACGATAAGTATTGGGAGTCAGGCAACCTGATCGCTGCGAGTCCCAAAATGCATCAGATCATGTACCAGCTTATAGAGCCGCATGTAACCGATAATTTGAAATAATCGTTGGTTGGAACAATAGAACACGGATGACGCGGATTTGGCTGATTAACACTGATAACTGTAGGCGAAAGGCAAAGGACGAAAGATGGCTTTTTTGCCTTTCGTCCTTTACCGTTTAAATTCGTCTAATCCGCGTCATCCGTGTTCCATTATAAATTCAGCAGTTACGAACCACGACTTTAAAAAACCTGCAACGCCAGCATGATGGCGTCTTCGCGGCCGTTTTCCGCAGGATAATAACCTTTTCTGACGCCGATTTCGTTGAAGCCCATGTTTTGGTAAAGGGCAAGGGCGACGGTGTTGGACGGCCGGACTTCCAGGAACATGGTTTCCGCCCGTCCTCTGGCTTCTTCGATAAGATTCTCCAGCATTTTCCGGCCTATTCCTTGCCCCTGTTCGTCCGGCGCTACGCAAATATTTAAAACATGAGCCTCGCCGACACCCATGGCGAGTATGCAGTAGCCCAATACGGCATCCTGCTCTTCACAGACCCAGCAACTGTAGTTAGCTCTAAAGCAGTCCCTGAAGATGTCCTCCCCCCAGGGAAATTGATAGTTTGCCCTTTCTATCGCCATGACTCCGGGCAAATCGGAACTTCTCATTTTTCTCAGACGCATTAAATCTTTTCTGCCCACGGAGTCGGGGAATAATTTGGCGTAGAACTCTCTATCGGCATCGTAAACCACAAAGTCTTTTATTTTATCTAGCATCATTCCCAACATGATCAACCTTTAATGTTTTTAACTGTTTGCATCGCGAGCTTTAAATCCGCCCAGGCTTTGCGCTTGTCCAGCAATGATCTTAACAAGTACGCCGGGTGATAGACTACAACAAGCGGCGTGCCATTTAAAGCGCGTATTTGCCCTCTGAGTTTACCAATCGGTTCGTCCGTGTTTAGCAACGCCTGTGCGGCAACGCGGCCTAAAACCACGATGATTTTGGGCTTGACTAGCGTTAGTTGTCGCAGCAGGTAAGGCTTGCAGGATTCGATTTCGACGGGTGTCGGGTCGCGGTTGGCGGGCGGGCGGCATTTTACAATATTGGCGATAAAGACCTCTTCCCGATCAAGGCCTATGGCTCTCAGCATTTCCGTTAACAGCTGCCCCGCTTTGCCGACAAACGGCAAGCCTTGCTGGTCTTCGCTTTGTCCCGGCCCTTCGCCGATGAACATCCAGCCGGCATTTTTATTGCCCGAGCCGAAAACCGTTTGGATCCGGGTTTTACATAAATCGCATTGCGTGCATGGGGCTACTTCGGCCTGCAACGCTTCCCAGCTGTCGATTAGTTCAGACGGCGGGGCGCTATCGGCTATAGCATCGGGTGCCGACGCTGGCTCGTGATCGGCGGAGAATCTGGGCACCCAAACATCAATGCCCATAGCCTCCAAGTATTGCAGACGCGTTGCGTTATCCACGGCCGACTCGCGACTTACTTAGCGTTCCCACGCTCCGGCGTGGGAACGCTGAATCTTTCGCCTTGAACCTTGCGCCTTTCACCTTAATCAAACATCCCCTTTCTGAGGATGCCTGCGTTGATCGGGGCTTTGCAGCTTATTCACGGCATTGATATAGGCCTTGGCCGAAGCGATAACAATGTCGGTATCAGCGCCCAGACCGTTAACGATCCGGCCTGCTTTTTCAAGACGAATAGTGACTTCGCCCTGAGCATCGGTACCGTTAGTGATGCTGTTTACCGAATAAAGCTCCAGTTTTGCGTCGGTTTTTACCAGTTTTTCTATAGCTTTTAAACTGGCGTCGACAGCGCCGCCGCCGCTTGCATTGCCGGTGACTTCTTTATTATCCATTCGCAGCGTAACGGTTGCATTGGGTATTTCGCCGGTTTCCGAGCACACTTTCAGGGCGATCAATTTGACATGCTCATCTTCCGCCTCAAAACCGGCTTCCGAAATCAAGGTCTGCAAATCTTCATCGAAGATTTCGTGCTTTTTATCGGCCAACTGTTTAAAGCGGGCGAAAGCCTCGTTCAACTCTGCTTCCGAGCCGAATTCAAAGCCCAATTCGGTGATGCGGCTTTTAAACGCATTTCTGCCCGAATGCTTGCCCAGAACCATCCGGTTAGCCGTCCAGCCGACATCCTCAGCGCGCATGATTTCGTAAGTCTCGCGGCTTTTCAAGACGCCGTCCTGGTGGATGCCCGCCTCATGGGCGAAGGCATTGGCGCCGACGATGGCCTTGTTAGGCTGCACGGGAAATCCGGTGATAGACGATACCAGTTTCGAGCAAGTCAAGATCTCGCGGGTGTCGATGCCGGTTTGGCAGGTGAATACATCCTTACGGGTGCGCACTGCCATGACCACTTCTTCCAGCGACGCGTTGCCGGCGCGCTCGCCCAAACCGTTAATCGTGCATTCAACCTGGCGTGCGCCGTTCATGACCGCCGACAGGGAGTTGGCGACCGCAAGGCCCAAATCGTTGTGGCAATGCACGGAGAAAATCGCCTTGTCCGAATTGGGAATGCGGCGGATCAGGTTGGCAATGGTTGCGCCGAATTGGTCGGGCACGCTGTAACCGACGGTATCGGGAATGTTCAGCGTCGTGGCTCCGGCATCGATAACCGCTTCAAGAATCCGGCACAAAAAGTCTTCTTCAGAGCGTCCGGCATCTTCCGGCGAAAATTCGACGTTATCGGTATATTGCCGCGCGCGTTTGACCGCTCTGACCGCATACTCGATGACCTGCTCCGGCTGCATCTGCAATTTCATCTGCATATGGATCGGCGAGGTGGCGATAAAGGTATGAATCCGCGATTGGTTAGCGCCTTTAAGCGCTTCGCCCGCGCGGTCGATGTCCTTGTCCAGGGCTCTGGCCAGCCCGCACACCACGCTGTCCTTGATCACGTTGGCGACCGCCTGCACGGCTTCAAAATCGCCGGGGCTGGCCGCAGGAAAACCGGCCTCGATCACATCGACCTTTAAACGTTCCAGGGCCTTGGCAATTCTGATTTTCTCGTCGCGCGTCATCGAAGCGCCGGGGCTTTGTTCGCCATCGCGCAAAGTGGTGTCGAATATTATTAATTTGTCTTTCATAAAAAACTCCATTCTCGGCAATTGCTCCTGCATTGCTCTACCTCCTGCATCCATGCAGTCGATGAAGTGCCTTCAACTGTAGCGTTGATGCACGAATATAGGGGATTTAAATCATTAAATATAGAAAAAGATATGTGCCCGTCAGGGCAGGAATCTTAAAGGCAGGCATAGCCACGCACACAAAGCTGTTCCGGCGGATATTGCGACGGAAAGAGGATTTTGAAATGCAGGGTTGATTTGAATAAACATGGTCGTGACTATACGCCAATGGCTGAGCGGCCTCAAGCAGATTTTACGATTTACGCCCTTGCAGCCTGCGTCTGCGCATGACCAGGGTAATAACCGGGCCTGAAATCGCGTAGCCTAAAAACAACAGGAATAACATCGTTTGCGGCTGCGCCATTACAAAAGAGATGCCCAGCATGGCCGCAATGGTGACGATAAACGGTACTTTGCCTTTCAAGTCGATTTTTTTGAAACTCCAGTAGCGGAAGTTGCTGACCATCAGCAAGCCGGTGCTGACCGTTAAGGCGAGGGCAAAATATTTGAACAGCTCGATGTCGTATTTATACTCCAGGCAAATCCAGATAAACCCGGCAAGAATAGCGGCGGCGGCGGGACTGGGAAGTCCCTGGAAATAATTTTTATCGGCCGTTGCCAGTTGGGTATTGAATCGCGCCAAGCGCAATGCGCCGCCCGCCGCATGGACGAATGCGGCAAACAGGCCTAATTTGCCGAGGCTGGCAAACGCCCATGAATACATGACCAACGCGGGAGCCGCGCCGAATGAAACCATGTCCGAAAGGCTGTCGTACTGGGCGCCGAATTCGCTTTGCGTATTGGTCAATCTCGCTACCCGGCCGTCCATGCCGTCCAAAATCATCGCTACAAAAATGGCGATAACAGCGGTTTCATAACGCCCACCCATCGCCGAAGTAATCGCATAGAAACCGGAAAACAAAGCTCCCGTGGTAAATAAATTGGGCAGCAAATAAATTCCACGGCGACGAGTTGAACGTTTTTCTGGAAGCATATTTCAATCAATCCTTAAGAGTTTTAGGAAGTCAGTAACCAATATTGCGCTGAATTATACAATGAGCCTGCAAGCTGCACCTAGCTTAATAAAAGGGGTAAAAGATATAAACCCGCTATTTGATGGGGCGACACTAAGTTGGTGTAACCAATATTCCTTAAAGTCGCCTTAGCTGAAAACGGCGGATCAAGCATGATCAATCCAGTAAAAAATTAGCCTGTTTTTGCTGAACATTGGCTGTAGCATCCGTGGTTTCGTCTTTTAAATTAACACCCGAAAGCTGCAACTTTTCGGCCTCATTGACTAAAAACAGCAATTTCTTTAGCGCCTGCTGATAACTCAGTCCGTTGTTATGAATATTGGAAATACAATTGCGGTCGGCATCGGTGCTTATGCCGGATCTGGCCTGATAGGTGAAGTAAATGCCCATGCTGTCGGGTGAGCTTAAGCCGGGTCTTTCGCCGATCAATACCATACACAGCCTGGCCGAATAGTGTTCCGCAACGGCATCGCCAATCGCTACGCGCCCGTGTTTTATCAGGCACACCGGCGGCAGTCTGTAACCCCTTTGTTGCAGTTCGGGCAGTAATAAACGCAGGAACGGTTCGGCGTGATGCTCGATGGCTGTAGACGATAAGCCGTCCGCAACAACGACAACCGCATCAACCGGGAGGTGTGCGTTGCGCCGCAAACAGGCCGCCGCCGATGCGCTTAACAAGCGGCCGAGATCGGGGCGCTGCAAATACACAGTCTGGTTTTCCGCCTGGGTTTGCAAGGTCAGCGTTTGATGGCCCTCTTTCTTTAACCGCTGTTCGAGTCCTGCAAAATCCAGCGGGATGTTGACCGCATCGCGGGCCAACGCATGCGCCAGCTGAAAATCCAGGCAGGCGCGGGTCGGCAGGCTTATTCCGGCTCGTCCCAAAGCGATACGCGCCGGGGTGAATTGTTTCAGGCTGAGCCAGGGGTCTTGGGCAATCGTCGGTTCATTATTGTTGCTCATCGCCGTACCCAATCAGTTTTTGTAAAGCCGGTTTAAATAGGGCCGGTACATCGGGCCGTTGTTGCAATCGGTTTACGGCATTAAAAATCCCGTGTTGTTGCAGCCATTGCTCAAACTCGGGGGTGGGTCTGAGTCCCAGCACCTGGCGCAGATAAAGCGCATCATGGAAAGACGTGGATTGATAATTGAGCATCACATCATCGGCACCGGGAACACCCATAATAAACGTTCCTCCGGCAACGGCGAATTGCGTCAGCAGCATATCCATATCGTCCTGGTCGGCTTCGGCGTGGTTGGTGTAGCAGACATCGCAACCCATCGGCAGGCCCAGCAGTTTTCCGCAGAAATGATCTTCCAGGCCGGCGCGGATGATCTGTTTGCCGTCGTAAAGATATTCCGGGCCGATAAAACCGACCACGGTATTGACCAGCAGCGGTTTGAATTTGCGCGCAACCGCATAAGCCCTGGCCTCACAGGTTTGCTGGTCTAGTCCTTGATGGGCGTTGGCGGACAGCGCGCTGCCTTGACCGGTTTCAAAATACATGCAGTTATCGCCCAGCGCGCCGCGGCCCAGTTCCAGCGCGGCCAGCCGGGCTTCGTTTAATAGCTCCAGAGTAATGCCGAAGCTGTCGTTGGCTTTTTGCGTGCCGGCAATGGATTGAAACACCAAATCGACCGGCGCGCCTTGTTCGATGGCTTTCAAGGTCGTGGTCACATGCGCCAGCACGCAGGATTGCGTCGGTATTCGATAGCGTTCGATCACATCGTGCAGCATGTGCAGCAAGCGCGAGGTCGCCTCAAGATTGTCCGAAGCCGGGTTAATGCCGATAACGGCATCGCCGCAACCGTACAGCAAACCGTCCAATAGACTGGCGGCGACACCGGCCGGATCATCGGTCGGATGATTCGGTTGCAAGCGTGTGGACAAGCGGTTTTCCAGGCCGATTGTGTTCCGAAAGCGGGTAATCACGCGGCATTTTTTAGCGACCAGAATCAAATCCTGGATGCGCATGATTTTGCAGACGGCGGCCGCCATTTCCGGCGTGACGCCTGGGGCTATAGCGGTCAGCATGCCTGTTGTCGCCCGCTCGGACAGCAGCCAGTTACGAAAATCGCCGACCGTCAGGTGACTGACGGCTGCAAAAGCCGCGCTATCATGTTCGTCGATAATCAAGCGGGTGATTTCATCCAGCTCATAAGGCACCAGCGCTTCATTAAGAAACTGTTTCAGCGGCACATCGGCAAGCACCCACTGTGCGGCGACTCGCTCAAGGTTAGTGACGGCGCCCACGCCGGCAAGATAATCGCCTGAACGCGCCGGTGTGGCCTTAGCCATCAGGTTGCGCAGCGTTTTAAAGTCGTAGACCTGATCGGCAATGCGGGTCTTATACATGAGCGGTTTGTCCCAGGATTTGGAACGCTTAAGATAGCATTATCTTATGAAAACTGCGTTACACAGAGATACAGACAAAGAACTGATGTTACGCAGGTTGCCAAACGCGACGTCTGAGCGGTCGGGACGGATGTAAGGGGGGTTAAGGATCTGGTTACAAATAACTTCCCGAAATCACTATTTTCGGTCGTCAAGCCGTTCGTGCTGAGCCCTTCGACTACGATCAGGACTAAAGGCCTTGTCGAAGCATGATCGGCTTGACGCGGTGGGTCGAAATTTTT
>NZ_JAZGVT010000050.1:0-69677 GCF_036440755.1 Methylobacter sp. Wu8
TGAAATAACTTGAGCAAGTTTTATTTTTCATTTTTTAACCATGAAGGACATGAAGCGGCATGAAAGGTTTAAGTCTTCATGCTCTTCATGGTAATTGCCTAAATTAATTTATGCACGATCCTAAGTTAAGCGTATTGCCGCCGCAGCAGTTACAGAGTTCTAGCGCCTTCATCGCGGACATCGCCCGCTCCTGCCGCTCTTGCTTTAACGGCATTGCTTTCGTCCTTCGCCGCATGGATAATTCTTCACCCGCGTCTTAAACCCATTTATCTACCGCTCTTATGACATTCGATCTGAACAAATACCTGAACAGAATAAACATTGCCCACCCCGAAGCCACCGCAGAAGGTTTGGCGCAACTGCAATGGGCTCAGCTCAGCAGCATCCCTTTCGAAAATATCGATCCGATACGCGGAATATTGCCCGATTTGGAGCCTGCTGCATTAAGCAAAAAAATTCTCGATGAAGGACGGGGCGGTTACTGCCTGGAATTAAACGGTTTATTAGGGCTTGTATTGACCGAGCTGGGCTTTAACTTCGAGCCTATTTTAGCCAGGGTTCGGATGGGCCGACCCGAAGGCGGACCACGCGCTCACTTGGCTTTTTTGGTCAACATCGAAAACGATTTATGGCTGGTCGATGCCGGTTTCGGCGGCCCCTGCCCCAAAAAACCGCTGTTGGTCAGCAACGGTCAAATCCAACATCAAGACCATGACCAGTTCCGCGTCAGGAACGATCCTGCCAGCGGCGAATGGGTCGTTGAAAAGCTTCAAAATGACGACTGGTTTGCATTGTACGGATTCGACAGGGCGAAAGTGCAGCGTTGCGATCTGGAAGCCGCCAATGTGGTCTGTTCAACCTGGAGCCAAGCCACCCTGTCGCCATTTCCCGAACATCTGTTAATGTGCCGCAATACTGAGCAGGGCCGCATTCAGCTGTATAACAAAACGTTGACTGAATCCTGCGGATACGGCCAAACAAAACGCCTGCTCGAAACGCTTGACGACCTGGAAGCCAGCATTCGAAACGATTTCGGCATTACCCTCACAGCCGCCGAATTACACCATGTCGCTTGGGCGATGCGCTTTGACAGCAGCGACACTGAGATTCAGACGGCCCTATAAAAAGCTGTAAATCTTGTTCTTACTCAACGGCGGAAACCGATAAGGCTACATGTGGCGCTACCTGCGCGATTAAAGTAAAATCACAGGAATTTACATTCAACCCATTAAAACTACTCCGAGGTTAGCCATGCCACAATACCGTTCCCGCACTACCACCCACGGCCGCAACATGGCTGGAGCAAGGGCGCTGTGGCGAGCCACAGGGATGAAGGAGGAGGATTTCACCAAGCCCATCATTGCTGTCGCCAACTCGTTTACCCAGTTCGTGCCCGGCCATGTGCATCTCAAGGACATGGGGCAGCTGGTGGCCCGAGAAATCGAAAAAGCCGGGGGCGTAGCCAAGGAATTCAACACCATCGCCGTGGACGACGGCATTGCTATGGGCCACGACGGGATGCTGTATTCGCTGCCGAGCCGCGACCTGATCGCCGACAGCGTGGAATACATGGTCAACGCCCACTGCGCCGACGCGCTGGTGTGCATCTCCAACTGCGACAAGATTACCCCAGGCATGCTGATGGCGGCGCTGCGCCTGAATATTCCGGCTATTTTCGTGTCCGGCGGCCCGATGGAAGCCGGAAAAGTGGTCTGGAACGGTCAAACCCGCGCACTGGATCTGGTCGATGCGATGGTGGAAGCCGCCGACGACAGAATCAGCGACGAACAGGTCGCCGCCGTGGAACGCTCAGCCTGTCCGACCTGCGGTTCCTGCTCCGGCATGTTCACCGCCAACTCGATGAACTGCCTGACCGAAGCACTGGGCCTGTCGTTACCGGGCAACGGCTCCCTTGTCGCCACCCATGCGGATAGAGAACAGCTGTTTCTGCGCGCCGGGCGCACCATTGTCGAACTGGCCAAACGTTATTACGAACAGGACGACGCATCTGTGCTGCCGCGTTCCATCGCCACTTTCGACGCATTCCAAAACGCGATGAGTCTGGACGTTGCGATGGGCGGTTCCACCAACACCGTGTTGCACCTGTTGGCCGCCGCCCATGAGGCAGGCGTGGATTTCACCATGGCTGACATCGATGCCGTTTCGCGCCGCGTACCGTGTCTGTCCAAAGTCGCGCCCGCCACACAGAAATACCACATGGAAGACGTGCATCGCGCCGGCGGCGTGATGGGCATTCTGGGCGAACTCGACCGCGCCGGCGTGATCAACCGTGACGTGCCGACCGTGCATGCGCCGAGCATGGCTGCCGCACTGGATCAGTGGGACATTCAGCGCACCGGCGATGAGACGGTCAAAGATTTCTACCGTGCCGCGCCCGGCGGCGTTCCGACTACAATCGCCTTCTCGCAATCAGTGCGCTACCCGACCTTGGACAACGACCGCGCCGAAGGCTGCATCCGCGACAAGGCGAATGCTTACTCGCAGGACGGCGGCTTGGCGGTATTGCACGGCAATATCGCGCTGGACGGCTGCATCGTCAAAACCGCAGGCGTCGATGACAGCGTCCTCAAGTTCACCGGCCGTGCTCGCATTTTCGAAAGCCAGGACGCCGCCGTCGCCAACATTCTGACCGATCAAATCGTCGCAGGCGACGTGGTGGTAATTCGCTACGAAGGACCCAAAGGCGGCCCCGGCATGCAGGAAATGCTCTACCCGACCAGCTACCTCAAGTCTAAAGGCCTAGGTAAAGCCTGTGCGTTATTGACTGACGGACGCTTCTCTGGAGGCACGTCCGGGCTCTCTATCGGCCATGCCTCGCCTGAAGCGGCCGAAGGCGGCGCGATTGGCTTGGTGGAAGAAGGCGACACCATCGAGATCGATATTCCCAACCGCCGTATTCACTTGGCCGTGACGGTGGAGGAACTGGAGCGCCGCCGCGCGAGTATGGAAGCTAAGGGCGTGCAGGCGTGGAAGCCGGTCAACCGTCAAAGAACGGTATCCGCTGCGCTCAGGGCTTATGCCGCCATGACCACTTCGGCCGCTAAAGGTGCGGTCAGAGACGTTTCCCAAGTCGAGCGGAAGTAAAGCCTACGTTGGCTGACTGAACAGTAGCCGGTACTATTGTGCTACTCGGCATCGGCCAGCTGCGTTGCGGAAAATGTTTGTTGCGGCGCCGTTTCGCGGTAACACTCAGGCCGCCGCACAGCGTTTTACGTTTTATAAAAAATCGACAAGCCGCATTGCTTGCCCGGCTTTCGGTCATGTCGCTGCTATAGACACAGCGTAAATTACCCGGTGCGGCAATAGAGTGGCGTTATGATTGAAAGCATTTTTCGACTGTCCGACGGCATTCGTTACGTTGCCGTCTATAAAAATGGTCACCTTGAATCAAAATCAAAAGCCGCGCTGCTAAACAGCAGCGCTTCGGAGACCGACCGATACGAGGAATTGCTGGTCAACCCAAGCTTACTCACATTGGCCTCGCAACGCGGCAACATCGACTGCGGCGGCCTTGATTACCTATTGGTTCGATACGGACATTTTTTTCAGTTTATCCTCCCGACAAGATGGGGACATGTGTCCGTGTGCATTGAAGCAGACGCCGACCCCATACAGATTGGCGGGCGCGTCAAGTCGCTGATAAAAAACGCGTCATAACGCGAAACCGCCTTCCGGTTGGTTTAAGCTGATTTAATCCTTCGATAGCTCAGGACGAACGGCTTGACGATAGAAGACAGTGATTTCGGGAAGTTATTTTTAACCAAATCCTAAGAGAAATATTGTTAGGGCTTGTAATCGCCTTAATTTTAGACTTTGTCTTCAGTAAGACGGCGGCAGAATCGGCTCGATGCCCTCAAACTCCGCCTCAGTATGATGTCTTGTTACCAACTTCCTGATGGTCTCTATCCGGTCGCGCGGAACATCAACCAGCATCAGTAGTTCGCCCTGTTCGATGGCTTCTTCAAACTTCTTTAAGCGTGAATTGCCCGAATTCATGCCCGCCAAGCCGCCCATCAAAGACCCGATCGTTGCGCCTGCGATAATGATCCCCAGCAGCGGCCCGCCCGCAATGGCGAAACCCGCAAAACGCAAACCAACCAATCCGGCCAATAATCCGGTGGCGCCGCCTAATGCAACTCCCCGTTCAACTGCGGGAATAAAATCCGTCTTTATGCTTACTCCGGCCTCATTCAGGCCTTCTAGCGGCGTATCCCTTTTCGCCAGGATATGAATATGGCGGTCTTCTATGCCGTTAGCTTGGAGTTCTTTGACAATTTTATGGGTGATTTGAATATTGGGAACTAAAAAATAAATTCTTCTCATCACATTCTCCTCATTATGATTACATTCACATACCGGACAAGAATCATAAATTAATTTTATTATTTTCCAATAAGTTGAAACACGTATTTTAAGGATGAATGGATAGACTATTCCCGGTGTTCGGCAATAACGACCGTATTACTGAATAACGCATTTCCAACTTTAATAGGAAATATTTTAGCCGTAGCAGCCATGCCGGTTTTTTATTTGCAATGCCGCTTATGGTGCTATGATTCGGTTACGAAGTTTGTTTTAAATACTTATCCCACTCAAGAAAACCTATGAATTTGAAGTCGGAAAAAATAAATGGCTGCAACGTCCTTTTTATTAAGGAAGAAAGAATAGACGCCCACAATTCAGGCGAATTAAAGGAAGCGATTTTGCATCTGATAGAGCATGGCGAAATCAATATTATTGTCCAGCTGGAACAAGTGCGTTTTATCGACAGCTCCGGTTTGGGCGCTTTGCTGTCAGGGTTTAAAAATGCAGCGGCCAAATCGGGCAAGCTGGCTATAGCCAACATGCAGCAACAGGTGTTATCGATGTTTGAATTAACCCGATTGGACAGGGTGTTTGAGATTTATGCGGATTTAAATGAAGCTTTTGACAGCCGACTGTAGGGATACAGGAGGTAGGGCAACGCAGGGAGCGGTTGCCGAGAAACGTAGAGGTTATGTATGTGTAACTCGCTTATTCAGGTAGAGGTAATCATTCCGACGCAGACCAAATATCTGGATTTGATCGGAAGCATCGGTGAGCGCATAGCGAAAGAACTGGATAAGTTTTCCGGCGACCGGGAGGCCTTGGCTTATCATTTAAACCTGGTGTTAACCGAAGCGACCGTCAATGCGATCAAACACGGGACGCAGACGAACCCGAATGACACCGTCAGGATAACCATTCATATTCGGGAAAACGAACTGAATATCAAGGTCTATGATCACGGTCAGGGCTTCGACCTGGAGTCCGTGCCGCTGCCGGATTTTGAGCATCCGCAAGAAGGCGGCATGGGCATCTTTTTCATCCGCACACTAATGGATTCGGTCACCTATACCCGCCAGGGCGATTGCAATGTTTTGGAAATCATCAAATACCTAAGCTGACCATAATGCTCATTGGTATCTGATGTGTCAACACTTACGGACACAGGGTTAAGCCGCTTTGTACTGCTCTTCCCGCTCAATACCGGTCTACTCTGGGATCTTTAATATTAGAAAAGCGATCGTGTTGATTTTACTACCATTGAAAATCAAGATGATAAATTTATCCCTTATCTTAAATTCTATTCCCAAGTATTTTTAAGCGCGATTGGCCTGCGCTACTCTATCGCTTGTGATAGTGTGTGCAGCGTTTTTAGCAATTCTTTATTGGTAAAGGGCTTAGCCAAGAAACCACAGATAATACCTTCAACTATGGCATGCCGAACAACGGGATCATCGTAATAGTGATAGCCGGAAACCAGCACTATGCGCGGCTTTTCGTGCAACAGAGTGCTAGCACGGCGTGCTACTTCTAAACCGTCCATATCCGGCAGTTTGGCATCTAAAAACACAATAGAAAAATCACCGTGAGTCAGTTTAAAACAGGCTTCTTCTCCATTGTAAGCCGTGATGACGTTGAAACCTTGGGATTCAATGATGTGGGAAATAGCCCAACACATATCAGGATCATCATCGACTATCAGAATAGGTGTATTCATGGTTTTAAAGTAACGGCAAGGTGACGATAATAGTAGCACCTTCACCGTAGCGGCTCTCCGCTTGAATAGAGCCAAGATGTTGCTGAATAATGCTATAGCAAATAGACAAACCCAGCCCTGTTCCTTGTCCTACGGGTGAGGAGGTATGAAACGGATCGAAGATTTTATCCAACTCGCCTGAGGGAATGCCGATTCCCGTGTCGGAAATACGCACAACTACCCTGTCTTCAAAGGTGTCGACAACAATGCGCAACACACCGCCCTCGGGCATCGCATTAATGGCATTGAGAAAAATATTCATAAATACCTGCTGCAATAAACCCGACACGCCCGACACCAAGATGTACTTTTTTTGCATGGGCAACAAAATCTGAATTTTCTGCACTTTAGCTTGATTAGAGACCAGATCAATGGTTTCTTTCAGTACCGCGTTCAGCTCGACTTCTACCATTTCGGTATCGAGCGAAGAACGGGCAAAGCGTAGCAGGTTCTCAATAATCGCCGAGGCTTTTTGAATGTTAGCCTGTATTTTTTTTGAGCATTCTTTGTGGAATTCAGCGGTGATATTGTCTTCCAGCAAAAATTGCGCGGCCGAAGAGCAAACGGCAAGCGGATTGCGAATTTCATGGGCGATACCGCCCGCCATGACGCCCAATGCGGTCAGCTTCTGCGATTGACGTAATTGCAGTTCCAGCTTGCGCCGCTCAGCCAAATCGCGGCCGACTACCACCGTACCTACTGTTTGACCATAATCATCTTTCATCGGTGAAAATACCCAAGAAATCAATATGCTGCCGCCGTTATTAGGCGTTAATAAATGGAATTCTGTCGTGTGCGATTCATTACTGTTCTTCATGCGCATGAAGATCAGTCGCACTGGCTGTTTTTGAGTAGTGTCGCAGAATTCAAAAAAGTATCGTCCATGAACTTCATGCGAGCTTAAACCCGACAGCTTTTCCGCAGCCGAATTCCACGTTAATATGCGCCCCTCAATATCGGTCGAAAGAACTATATCGCTGGCGCTTTCTACCACTGAAGCGAGGTGTCGCTCAACTCGACGCACTTCTTCAGAAAGACGGACTTGTTCGGTGACATCCTCCATTAGCAGCATAATCTGGTTAGTAGGAATCGGTAAAATAGAGTAGTAGTAAATTCGAATCGGTACGCCCGGAGCGCGATAGGTCATTTTCTGACCATTGACAGGTGATCCGCTACGAAATACATTGCGTATGCGTTCTTCAAGACCCGTATTTTCTAATATGACGGTCGGAAAGACTTCCCATAAAGGGCGGCCAACCGTATTCGCGTTGCTACGCTGGCTTTTCAGTAAAAAATTCTGGTTGACTGAAACTACATGTAGTTTTTCATCCACCATTAGTACGGAAGAAGGAATAGCATCCAATAACATGTTATACAGCAGTTCAAAGTGATTTTTGGACTTTTTTTTAAATGGATTATCTGGCATATAGGCTGTTGTTAATCAGTTAGCTAGCGAAGTTATAGGGAGGCCAAGGCCCGCTGATGAACCCTATATCTGTTATGCTGTCGGCCAGGGCATTTAACTTGTCGCGAAATGCCTGTAATTCGGTGCGAGGCACTAAATAGCTCAACAGGTAAGTACGCTGTCCATTAAAAACACTGATTTCCGCGCAGTGTTGTCGATACAGTCCTGTCAACGCATTGTTCAGCAGGGTAGCTTGCTGTTCGACATGTTCGGGGACAGCATAAGCGCGTTTCCGCCCCAGCAAATAGTCATGACCGCTAACTTGCGGCATGGTAACGGTATTATCCGAAGCCGAATCCAACGGTAGCCGTATACCCATTTCTTCACAATTCGCAAGCATTGCTAATCGTGTTCGGTAACCCTCCTCATGGTTGAGTAAATGCTGTGTTACCGCGTATTCGTCTGCTAACACACTGCCATAGCGCATAGGAATGAGCGCGGTTTGTTGATGAATGCGCATTACCTGTTCGCCAAAAGCCAGCACTACAGCCGACTCGTGACTGATTTCCGGTTCGCCAGATTTGACTATAGCAGCTAACTTCGCTGCTTTAATCAACTGCATCCCGTGTTCGGCTGCCAGCGGTGCATCTTCGGCAACAATCCCATACAGTAACAAGGCGCTCCTGGGCGTAGTCGAAGCCTGTCCTGAGCTTGTCGAAGTGGCCTGTCCTGAGCTTGGTCGAAGGGGGCTCATGACGCAACAAGTTGGCAAAAACTATAGGCTGCCCACGGGCCTGTCACTCGAAAACTAAAACCGTAGGTTTCATAGCGGTCGGCAATGTTAGTGACTTGCTGCTGAAACGCGGCGACCTTCTCCTCAGAGAGGAGATACGCCCAATGCAAAACTTTATCATCCAACAGCCGCCGTGAGCGAAAATCACGCATCAAGGGATGCAATTCATCTTGCAGCGAGGTCAAGCATTGTGCCAGCCAGTCGTTCAACTCAGTGGCTAAGGTGCGGCGTAATTTCTGTTCTTCCAGATGACGGCGGCCCGCGGCTTCAGGCAAACAAAAGCGGCCGGAGTGCAGACCTTCGGCGAATAAAGAATCAACCGCCTGTTTACGGTCCAGCGTTGCTTCCAGTGACCATTCTTGGCAGCCTGTTATGTGCCGCAACACCTCTAACACTTCTATAGAGCGGCATTGCATTTCCTGCTCCAATGCGATCAAACTGGAAAACAGCGTACCAAATGGTAAAGGATAGACCGGACCTTGAACCATCAATCTGTCTGCAACTAGAGCATGCCTACAGGCGCGCGGCGTTAGCCATGCGACATTCTGTACATTGGTTTCACCGATTTCACCGGTAAAATCAGACAGCGGCACCGAACTGATCACCGCATTCAACCCAGCGCATTGATGTGTGCCAATCGGGTGCTGATTATCGACTCCCAAAATCGGCGGTGCGACTGAATTTGGCAAAGTAAAACCATACAGATAAATGGCTTGAGTGGTCTGCGCTTCAGTGATCACTGTTATTCCCCTTATCGCCAAACATTTCTGCAATCACTTCGTCAAAATCGTGCTGTTCAATGCGTACAGTCAATTTTACTGGCTCCTCATCGCCCGTCGACTGGCTCAAGACAGCCTCTTTGCTTTGTTGCACTGCGCGGCGCAGTGCCGCTAGCGCTGCGCGGTTGCACACTGCCGCCAATTCGGCGCCACTGGCATCGTGACAACGCGCGGCTAAATCTTCGGCACAAATATTCGTGGCTAAAGGCTTATTACGCAAATGCACCGCCAGAATTTGCCGCCTCGCATCCTCATCGGGCAGGCCCAGTTCGATGATGTCATCAAAGCGTCCCGGACGCAGCATCGCAGGATCGATCAAATCCGCACGATTAGTCGCACCCATAACGAAAACGCCTTTGAGTTCTTCCAAGCCATCCATTTCAGATAAAAATTGGCTCAACACCCGTTCAGCAACATGTGAATCGGTCGCGCCTTCACCACGAGCGGGGACGACAGAATCGACTTCATCGAGAAAAATAATGCACGGTGAAGCCTGACGGGCTTTGTGAAACAGTTCTCGCACCCCCTGTTCAGAATCGCCGACATAGCGCGACATCAGTGCCGGCCCTTTGACTGAAATGACGTTAACACCGCTTTCATTAGCGACGGCTTTAGCAATCAGCGTCTTCCCTACACCGGGCGGGCCCGCTAACAGCAAGCCTTTAGGCGGTTTCACGCCCGCTTGCAGATAGAGGTCGGGGTATTTGATCGGCCATTCCACGGACTCTATCAAGCGGCGGCGCACATCATCCAAGCCGCCGACATCTTCCCAGCGCACATCGGGAATATCGACAAATAGCTCACGAATCGCTGACGGTGATACTTCACACAAAGCGGCACGAAAATCATCCATCGTTACCGTCAACGCCGCCAGACGGTCATAAGGTAATTCCGCGGCACTGAAATCAATTTCAGGCAATAAACGACGTAAAGCGCTCATCGCGGCTTCGCGGCATAAAGCTTCCAAATCGGCACCGACAAAACCGTGGGTGACATCGGCAACTACGTTCAAGTCAACATCGGCATTGAGCGGCATTCCTGTGCTGTGAATTTCGATAATCTCGCGGCGACCTTCGCGGTCTGGAATGGGAATGGTAATTTCCCGGTCAAAGCGCCCTGGACGACGCAACGCGGGATCAATTGCATTGGGTAAATTGGTTGCGGCGATGACGATAACTTTGCCCCGGCTCTTAAGCCCATCCATTAATGCGAGCAATTGCGCAACGATACGCTTTTCCACATCACCGACTACCTTGTCGCGGCGCGGTGCAATAGAATCAATTTCATCCAGAAAAATGATGCTGGGCCCTTTGCGTCCTGCTTCCTCGAAAATTTTGCGTAAATGGGCTTCGCTTTCACCGTAAAACTTATGTACGATCTCCGGGCCGCTGATGGTGAAAAACTGTGCATCGGTTTCTTGCGCAATAATGCGGGCAATTAGGGTTTTGCCACATCCCGGAGGGCCAGTAAGTAACACACCTTTGGGAGCGTCTATACCTAAACGTTCAAAGACTTCGGGATAACGTAACGGCAGCTCGATCATTTCCCGAATGCGCCGCACTTGACCTTTAAGGCCCCCTACATCTTCATAAGATAAACGTTGTGCGCTGTAGCCCGTATTTTTAGCCTCGTCTGACTTGCCGATTACCAGTGTAGTAGTCGGATTGATCAGCACTGCACCTGCGGGCGCGGTGCTGTCGACTTTGAAATCGGCAGAACGGCTGCCAAACAGATGTGCGCGTAACAGATCGCCTCTCTGCACGGGCAAGCCGTCGAGTAGACTGCCGATGTAAGCCAAATCACGCTGATTGGGTGTAATCGTAGTGGGAATAAGGACGATGCGCGTAGCGTGTTTGCATGAGACAGGTTCGATCTGCGCTTTTTCATCTATGCTCAGCCCTGCATTGCGCCGTGTCAAGCCGTCCAATTGCACAATGCCTTTATCGCGCATATCGGGATAAGTCGGCATCAACTTGGCAATCCCCTTGCCTTTTTTGCTGTTTACCTGCACGATGTCGCCAACAGCCAAATTCAATTTAGCCATATCGGCGGGGTCTAAACGGGCGTAACCTCGCCCAATATCTTTGGGCAAGGCTTCAACTACTTTGAGCTTGAGTTCTTCAGACATCAACGCCTCACTTTCTTAGTTTGACTTCCAAAATGCCGTTACGGCAAGACCGTTCTATAGCCATGCTATCAAACGAACGCGGTAACACGATTTCTTTATGATATTTCTTGCTGCCTCTTTCAGCGTGAAGCGTCAGGATGTCGCCGTCCAAGTCTAAATGCACATCCTCATCGGCAACCCCCGGCATTTCCGCCAATACCAAAACATGATCGCTTTCTTCGATGACATCGATCAGCGGTTCAGACACTTCCTGCACTGTGGTTTCGCCGGTTTGCTCATCTCGGCGTACATTGCCGAACGGCTCTACGCGCGTTTCCTGGTTCTCATCCAAACCCATTTTTACCGAAAAACCGTAAACCGCCTTAGCACTTTTGCCGCTGCTCGTGTCGATATCGAACGCACCGCTACGCTTTATTTGTTCGCCGGTTTCCGCCAATTTTTCCACCAACTCGCCTAAGCCGCGTAAAATGCCTTCGACATTACCCGCCACGTTACCTTTTTTGTTACTCATGATTTGTTTACCTCGGCTGCATTGATTTTTTTGAGTTTAGAATGCAGCGTTTTGTAGTCAATATTCAAACGCCGCGCCGCTTCCGCCTTGTTGTTGCCTGTTTTTTTCAGGGTGTCTTTAATAATAATACGTTCTATTTGATCAATGTTTAACTGGGTGATCTCTTTGAGGGACGACCCTTCGAGACAAAAATGCCACACAGTGTTTAGATGATGTTCTTTTGTCGGCTGTGACGGTTCTATCCCATTTATAACCAAAGCCAAGGCATCAGCAGCAATCTCTTTTTCGGATACTAAAACAGCACGACGAATAACAGCGCGTAATTCGCGCACGTTACCCGGCCACTGATAGCGTAGAAGTATGTCTTTAGCGGCAACAGAAAAATCGAGCGGTGTTTTGTCTAACTCAATGCAGGTTTCTGTCATAAAGCGATCGGCTAAAAATAGAATATCCTCATGACGGCTGCGTAACGGTGGGATACAAATGGTATATTCATTCAAGCGGTAATATAAATCCTCACGAAATTTCCCTTTAACCACAGCGTCCAGTAATCCTTCATTGCTGGCGGCAAGTACGCGCACATTGACCGGAATGGGATTAGTCGCGCCAATACGATAAACAACGCGTTCTTGTAGTACGCGCAATAATTTGGATTGTGCGGATAATGACATGTTGGCGATTTCGTCCAGGAATAACGTACCGCCGTCAGCAGCTTCAAACTTGCCCGCTTGTACGCGATCCGCACCCGTGTATGAGCCTTTTTCATGGCCGAATAATTCGTTTTCGATCAGCGAATCCGGTATAGCGCCACAATCGATGGGAATAAAAACGCCAGTCGCGCGTTGGCTGGCTAAGTGAATGTTTTTTGCGATCAGTTCCTTGCCTGTTCCAGTTTCGCCTTGAATAATAACTGAAAAGTCCGTGTGTGCCACGTTAATAACATCTCTGACAACAGATTGAATATTTGGGCTATTACCCATCATGGCAGCGATACGGTTTTTAGTATTTCTGCTGGCTTTGCAATTTGAATGGTGTTTACCGCCGCGCGTTTGCATAGCACGGTTCACCAGCTCTAATACTCGATTGTTGTCGAACGGTTTGGGAATGTAATCCCAGGCGCCTGCTTTAATAGCACAAACGGCACTGAGGATGCCAACATTGCCGGTAATAATGATAACGGGGAGTTGCGGGTACAGCGCATGGGTATTGGCTAATACTGCCATACCGCTGTGTTTAGGGATAATGCTGTCGAGTAGCAGCACATCAGGTTCACGTTGAGACAATAATTTTATCGCCATGTCGCCGTCGTAACCTTGTTGGGTTTCATAGCCGGCTTTTTCTAGGAGATGCGACAGCAGATCACAAATATCTTTGTCGTCATCAATTATCAAAACATAGCCAGGATCAATGCTTTTCATTTAATAAATCCATTTGTTCAAGATGTGATGGTTAAGTGCTGAATTACTTACGTCATTAGGCTCTATTGCTAGTAATGGTTACCGCTTGCAATGGACGCGTAGAATAACACCTACGTTAAAACAGAGGGCAGAGAAAACATTGCCCGACTTCTTAATGTATTAAACTGGGGGCCAAATACTTAGCTTGAAACACCAAAAAAAGAAGCTGCTATGATGTCAGCAAAACCATCCGAAACCATAAATATTCTATATGTATGATATGTTAAGTATTCTGGCAGCTATTCTCTCCTTGCCTGGATGCCACCGGGTTTCCCCAACGGTTGAATGAGAACGATGTCTTTGGGTAACTTCGTTTCAATGTTGTGCATTAGTCCCAAAAAAAGTATCGCTAATTCGTCGTCTTGCAACGTTTCATTAATACGTTGAGCAATATAATCATCTCGCTGATCCAATAATGCTTGCGCTGTTTCCAAAGAAGATTCGGTTCGCTCCGTAGACTGTAACAATTGCGTCATTAAGGCATGTTCTTGTAATAACAATTCGGGGGATTCAGTTCCCACCAACATAGCCCCTTTATGCTGTAAAGCGAGTAATAACGTATAATTCTGACTACCCGACTTAGCGACATCCGCAACTATTTCATTTTCTTTTCCGCAAACAGGCAAACCATCTTGATAGATTTTCAACTTGGTATAATCCAGTCCTAAACCTTCAATCGTTGTTGCGATCATTGTCCAGAAATGTTCAATGGAGGCAAGATGCTCGTGTGCTTGTTCCTCAGTCAGCAAATTGCTTACCGTTCCGCCCAGTGACCCTAAATCCTTAGCACTGTGAATAATGGGAAAATGAATCAGTGCACGCATGAAAAGGCAATCCTTATGTGTGTGTTTCTTCGATAACGGTCGGCATTGTTTCCAAACGAGCTTCCAGGCGCTGTAGACGTTCTTCTAACTCTGTCACGGGTAAAGATGATGCTACCCTGGCTCTGGAATCAAACGCAGGATTACCGCTCCACCAGTCTAACCCCATTTCTACCGCTTTATCTACCGAACAAATAAGCAGGCGAATTTCCAATGTCAACAGTTCTACTTCAACCAGCCTGATGCGAATGTCGCCACTGATGACGATACCTTTGTCCAGCAATCGCTCTAACAAATCGGCTACGGTAGTCGAATTGGTTGAGTGGGTTAATCTTTTGTTATCGCTCATGGTGTAAATCCTTACAGTAGTCGACCTAAAGGCCTCAAAGCCACATTTTCATCATTCTCACGCTTTGGCGTGGGGATACCGTCAGTAACGCTCGGCGTCACGCAACGCAGGAACTGTAGTGGTCAACTAAAACAGTACGCTAGCTATACGGTCGTCGTCATCGCTTGCTCAATTCGTTCAAGTACATTCAGCGACAGCCGTAACAAGCCATCCTGTTCGTAACCCCGGGAAATGCTCATCAAACTGGATTGAGCAGCTTCACTTTCCTCGCTGTCAGGATATTCCTCAATAATTTTTAGATACACATCTACCGCTTGCCATAGTTCATCTTGTTCAAACCAAGTATTGCCCATACGCAGTAGCAATCCACGCGTTGCTGCATTTATGTCGATAGTATTGTTATGCTTCACAGGATTGTTCATCACACTCGTCCTTATAGTAATCGGCCTAATGGGCCTAAGTTAAAATTCAAATCATCGTCTTTAAGATCAAAAACCTCTCGTAAATGTTCCAGTTCCTCGGCTTGCCGCATTAACGTCAAACCTAAGCGCTCAATTTCTTCATCGCTGAGCGAACCCGAATCCATACGCTTAATAGCTTGGCGTTCCAACAGTTCGTGCAGCAGTTTAACCAGTGTTAAAACGAGTTGCGCCAAACCATTACGAACGCGTTCACCATCGATTTCTATTTTGCGCTTGTTACCTTGAACATCCGGTTGTTGCGTTGTTTGCGGTGGTAAATCAACCCTGGAATAATCTGGAAACAGGTCATTCGTTGTCATTGTCTTACTCCCTGCCACGTAAACGTTTTCCTGTTTCTACAGAAGCGACTAAAGCTTGTAGACTTAAATAAATCAAATCAATATTAGCGACTGAAATGGTTACATCAGCAACCACAACCGCACCTTTGTTCAGAATGCGATCCAATGCCTCACACAGAGAAACCTGTTGCTGTTCATCCTGATACTGCCGATTCATAGACATAATGCATATACTCCCAGTTTATAGAAACAACGCCGAACCCAAAGCCTTTAGCTCATCCAAACCCGTAGGCTCTATTTGCCGAAAAATTTGTGCTTGCGGCTGGTTAGGAAAAATGTCATGCGCGCGTTTGAGCTGCAATGATTCACGCGCATTAATTGCCTGGCACAATGCACAACCGCTGATGGGTGTAATCTGATTGATAAACAACGCTTTTGCCGTCATGCCTAGCCGCTGTAGTGCGCATAACATTTCACTGGTTTTTTCTATCGACAATTGAGTCGGAATAGTGACGGCATACACTTCTGTTTGTTCGATGTTTTGCAACAGAATGCGTAGTTTTTTTAATTCGCGTGAGAGCTGTACCAAGCGTTCCGATAAATGCGGCAACCGCATGACCTGGCGGTATTTTAGCAATAACGAGAAGAACTGTTTCAGCCAATCTCGAATCAATTCAGGCAATTCCAGTAAACGTAGTAAATGCCCGCTAGGCGCGGCATCGATTATTATTATGTCATAACGTTCGCTATCGAGATAATCAATAATTGTGGTCAATGCCATGATTTCATCCAGTCCGGGGGGAGCCAAATCGAGTAAGTGTTCCATCACTTCACGATCAAAGGTAATATCCAGATGCGGTAAAGCATCCTGCAAAAAATCTTCCAATTCTGCACGATAGTCCTGCCGAATTTTTTTGAAGTCAGCTTCCGCATTAATTTCCTGTGCATCGATTTCAACCAACTCCGTCCTGAGCGTAGTCGAAGGAAGCGTAGTCGAAGGGACTGAAGTAGGGTGCCGTTGTACGCTTATCCCCAAACAATCGCTAAGCGAATGCGCGGGGTCCGTTGAGAATAATAGAATACGTTTGTGCGGATATTCGCTATGCAAGCGCAATGCCGTGGCACAGGCCAAGGTCGTCTTACCCACACCGCCTTTGCCGGCAAAAATCAATAGCCGTAATGTGCTGGCAGGCAGCTGAATGGGATTTTCTACATGCAAGGGCAATTTATGACTATAGGCAGTAGTAGTCATGACTTCGTTTTCATCAAGTAAACGCACCTCTGCCCACAGTGAGTAAAGTAATTTGCCGCTTGGTTCTGCGGCAAGTAAAGGCAGCGTCCAAAACAGGTGTCCCGGTAAAAGCTTAAGGGCGTTTTTAAGCGCGAGCATTTGCCTGCTGCGTTCAGCTAAACAGATTGGACAATCGTTTTTAGGAAACAATCGATTGACCACCAGATCGGAGATAAACACCCGCTGTTTATTCAAGGCGCTGACAAGATCAATACTTTCCTCCACACTCATCGTCTCCGCCAGCATTACTAAAATAAAACAACAACGTTCTGTGTCGGTCATCAGACTGTGCATGGCTTTTAGCGAATCACTCATGCCCAATAAAAAATTATCCAAATGATCCAATCGATTATCGCCGCCAAAACGTTTTCGCATGTAGCGGTGTTTGGCGAGCAAGGTATCCAAAGCCGTCAACCACCGATGAATCAGGTCAGGCATTTCCAAAAGCCGCAATGTATGCCCCGTAGGCGCGGTATCTATAATGATGCGGTAATAGGTATCCTGTTCAATCCACTCGGCTATTTCAAGATAAGCCGCCAATTCATCCATGCCTGGAAGCGCGGCGTCCATTAAGCCTTGAATGTCGTTTTTGTCAAGGAAAGTACCGCGATCAGCGATTTCTTTCAGGAGGGCATCGTGTCGCATTTTGAACTCATGCAAGGAAGCGGCGGCATTTAATTCGCGCACCTCCAGATTCTTGGGCAACACCAGATTGGAAAGAATATTTTTCAGGGAGTGCGCCGGATCGGTAGAAACCAGCAGAAAAAGATGCTGTGGTTGTTCTTGCGCCAGCTTTAAAGCAGTCGCACTTGCACAGGTGCTTTTTCCTACACCGCCTTTACCGCCGAAGAAGACCAATTTCAGCAGTGACGGCTGTAAAAATTCTGGATAAATCGCAGGTTTCATTTTGTCGCGTCCTCATTGTCCTCATCCTCGGCATCTCCTATCATGTCATCCTCTTCATCCAGCGCATCTAATCTATCGAGTAGTACGGCTTCCTGTTGTTCAAATTCTTCTTCGGTGATCTGCCCCGCTTCCAGTTGCATATAAAGCTCTGTCAAACTTTCACGAATACGATCCGCCTCGCCAGCCAATTCTTCTTCGGCCAGTTCGTGAATTTGCCGAAAAATCCACATAATGCCTTTAATAGGAGAAAACAGTATGTCATCGACCAGCAGCATGGTTTATCCTCAATCAGGGTGAACGCTTTCGCTCGGCAACGCTTTTTTCTTTGCTGTGGGGGCATGTAAATCCAGAGTAACGAAATTATGCGGCGCCCACGGACCGGTATAATCAAACAAATAAACGTTATCAAATAACTTTGAGGCTTGAAAAACGCCTTTGGCGAATTCATCCAGCCGTTTTCTTTCTACCAAACACGCCAGATTCATCACATCTTTTTCTTTTTTAACAGGGTTTTCAATAATGTCTTCGCAATAATCGAACAATACTTCTTTTACTTTTTCAGTCGATTCTTTTCTATCCGCGCTACGCAATGATTCATATAAATTACCCAATCGAATCTTCTCTTCGCGGCGATTACCGTCTCTGGAATCTCTATTCCAGATTTCATCACGCGTTTCGCTCAAGATTGGATGCAAAGCAACAAAATATTCATAAATATTGGTGACATCCCAAGAAACGCGTAAGCCCATTTCCACGCGCCCATTTAGACGTTCAAAATGTTCTCTGATGGTCTTCTGGTTGGAGGCCAGCAAATTTTGTACGGCTTCGGCATTGCGTGCAATGACGCCGAAACGCATCGGCAATACGGTATTTTCTTCCGTCAGCGAGTGTAATACAGCCTGATGCGCAGTAATATTGCGTCTTTCCGGGCGTAAACGGGTGCTAAGCGTATCACTAACCACGGCTCTTAAACCGTTTTTATCGATGGCATAAACAGACGCAGATTCCAGTCCGCGTATTTTGTAGTTGGGTTTTGAGTCGTCGGAAGCACAAAGAGCATAAAGCACTTTAGCACGATAACTTCTGGATTTATCGATGTTCACAATGCACTCCTTAGTAAAATGCGTTTGCCTCTAGTGTGCTGCATCTGCATGCGGTTTAATCGCCGATATTCTTCTGAATAAATACGTCCTAAATCGGCAAGAATTTGTGGCTTCCCCGTCATGTTGACGCAAGCGCGAAAACTCTTCGCCATATGCGGGGTACGGATATGAGCGAGGGTGCGAATTTTGTTCATGATGACCGCCTCAATATTTGATTCGCAGACCGGAAGATTTTTTCTTCTCAGTTGACTTTGATTTACCGTTGTCGTCAATCGACGCACAGGCAGCGGCTGCAAGCAACATTTCCTTTTCTTTGTCAATATCGGCTATACGGCTATCGATACTGGCTATACGCGATGAAGCGGCCTCACGTTCTCGTATCCGCCGCCAACGCTCCAATTCCAACGCACCGACCTGAAAATAGTCTCGGTATGTTTGGTGGTCACCGCTACCCCGTCCTGAGTGAGTTTTTATATCTGAGATTGTCCGAGGAGGACGCGTACTGATTGCCATGACTACTCCACCACTTTCATTTTTTGTGTGGATGTTTTGATTGTTGCTGGCCCCACTGGCGGACAAATTTTTCGAATAACATCATCGACCATTTCATGAAAGATCGAGTGTCCGGCTCGTTGTATTTTAGCCGTTTCCATGCTCAAAACATCGTAGCAAATAGAATGGAATAACTTGTCGCCATAACGCGGTTTCATTCCTTGCAAGGACAAGATGTTGGCAATGGCGATGCCTGCGCGTAACCCGTGTTTGGTTTCATGTTCATTGCCACGCAACTCCCTGACTATATCAACGATATATGCCGACTCGTTTAATTCCAAGTCAGAACGCGCATGTAATATTTGTAGTTCGGTATCCCGATCCGCAAGACCGATATTGATGGTAATCATTCGATCCATCAGGGCGTCTTGGGTCTTGTGCGTACCCGCGTATTCTTCTGGATTGGAGGTGAAAATAGCGCGAAAGCTTGAGTGTACATCCATATAACCCTCCCCGGCACCGCGTAAACCGGGCAAGTTCAAAATACCTTCGGACAACACCGATAACAGCACGTTATTGGTTTCCGCCTTCGAACGATTGAACTCATCATAAATCAGCATATCGCCATTGCGGCACGCGGTCGTCAAACGATTATCCACCCACATGCGGTTCATCTGCTCTTCAGTTTTAAGTACCGAATGAATGTAATTATCGACTAAACTGCTTTTGCGATAGCCAATGTCTTTTCCCGTCAAATCGGAACTTACGAACTCTTCGTTACCTTGCAACAAGGTGACGGGGCGCCCCCATTGTGCAGCGAGATGAAATGCTAAAGTCGTTTTTCCTGTTCCCGATGGACCGGCAAAATGTACGGGATAGCCTGCGTGTAAATAAACCAACGCGCGATCTATAATATCTTTTACATAAGAAGTCAGCACAAAATGATCGCTCGCTTCTGGAACGACGAGATCATCTTCTACGGTATAATGTGAAACGGTATTTTGCTTAATCATAAAAATACTCCTGTACTAATCGGTATAGGTTCCCCACACTGGTGGGACTGAAGCTCTGGATAAATATCATCAGAGTTGTCTAGAGAAGATGTTCGGTCGATGCGACTGATAAAAGCACCACAACCAGACCTTTAGTGCCTAATTAGCGCTAAAGGTCTATGAAAAAGTTATTAGTTCAGTGAGAAACTGCATTCCCAATAACCTTATAACCTTGTTTCTTTCTATGTAGGCTGTTCATCTGCACACATGCTCTTTGTGAGCGACAGCGGCAACATCCCTATTTGCCTTTCTTCGCGCCAAAAAACTCACTAGGTTTTTTCTTAGGCTTTTTGATTTCACCCGCTTCTGTACGCTCGGAAGCAACGTCTATCGATCCAAAGTGCTCTGCATGTGGTGATGACGGCACAGCTGTTTGCTCAACGTCTGTTAGTACAGGTTGTACACTTCCATGTGCTTCATGTTGGCTTAACAAACCTTCAACACTTCCAGTCGGAGTCTCATTAAGATGAATGTCTATACTGGGAATGCTGTTTTTTTTTTAGACGTGGCTGTGCCGAAAAATACAGCATGAGCCCCGGCTCTGTCCTGTGCGGCATCTTTGATAAAAGCGGCAACATTGTTAGTCATGTCGGCAATGAAAACCGCTCTTTCTTTGGCACTGCGTTCAGCCATACTGTTACGATTAGCCTTAAAGCTGCCTAATAAATCTAGCGTCTTCTTTGACATATCGGTCAAGAAAGCGGCACGGTCTTTGCGGCCCTGCCGCCCCATCACTTGATGTGTATGCCGAAATTCATTCAGTAAGCGATTAACATCATTGGTATTATCGGTGACAAACGCTGCCCGCATGTGAGCATCTCGCACTCCATTCCTTGCCCGGGTAGCAGCAAAGTCAGCAATCTGTGCGTTTACACTGGAAACCCGCGCATTTTGTTGAGCTAAACGGGATTCACGACTATTGTCAATGTTTCTACGCAACTGCGCCATATCATCTGTTAAGCGTCCCATAGGTGTTCTCCTTAGGTCATCACTTTAGTAAAACCCCAATCAGTAAGCTTGAGGCGGTGGAAAGCGCCCAAGCCGCTGAATACTCAACGGCTGGTCACTCTTACTCTTTGGTTAATTAAGCTGGAGTAGCTGCACTGGCGGTAAGACCAATGGCTTCTGCGTATTTCAAATAAGTTTCAACAGAAGCAATCACAACGCGTGCTTCTATCGACAGCAATTCGATACCGACCAATGAAACCTTGACCCAGGCATCAATAACAATGCCTTTGTCCAGAATGCGGTCTACTACTTCAGCTAAACTAGAAGAGTCAGTTGATTTTTGAACTTTAGCCATGACGGCGTCTCCTAAAAAATGTTAATAAATTACAGATGTAATTGGATTTTATGTGCAACGATATGCTGCACAGTAAGAGTAAGGCAATTAGTACGCCAAACTTTCGGCGTTAGAGTATTCTTTGAGCTGAATAATTTGTTTTTTCGTATGGAATGTCTTGAGTGCACTGAACAATAAAGATATTTATTGTTTTTGAGCAGTGTAGAGCAGTATTGAATAAAATTTTTTTACTGTGAAAAGTTAGGCGTTTTTTGCTAACAATAATTGAAATTACCATGCAACTATGGTGTTAATTACTCAGTTAGGTAAGCTGCTCCCTAGCTTGCCGACCATAGATTAATTAATTTGAATTCGACATAAAAAAGCAGCCTTTTTAAAAATCTGAACGGCAAAATCAACTCAATTTTGTACTAACGGCGATGCATCAACTCTTTTCCAGCCACAACTATCGACTTCCCATCGTATGCTAAATACAACCCAAATACGAATGGAATGAAAACAAAGCATCTGTCAATCTCTCAAAACATGGTGTTGCATTCTTTACTTTTTACAACTACCGTATAAGCATGAACAGACCTAGCAAAACATGGCCGGCAGCCTTGCAACGTATCGCTGAAAGAGCTTTGGGCAAGCAAGCCGGTCACGCCTTGTGGCAGAAATACCATGCCACATTTTCGGCCGCATACCGGGCGCAGGTATCGCCGCGTTATGCGCTAAAAGATATGCTGTATCTCGACGAAGTCCTGGCGTCCTGCGCAATCCCCTCGTCTGCATCCTGTCGGCAGCGCATCAGCCTGCTGAGTCCCGGCAAAAAAACCGATCATTACCGGCTGCATTTTTACAGCCTGCAACCGCGCTATCTGGACGAATATATCCCGGTTCTGGAAAACATGCATTTACGGATCATGGATCAGGTGCAGTTTCCGGTTACGGTTGCCGGCACAACCTTGTTTATAAAAAGCTTTACGATCAAGGCCGCCAAAAGCCAGTGCGCTTCATTCGCCAAGTTAAGATGCCGGATGCTGGAAACCATTCAGATGATGATGGACGGCATGGTCGAAAACGACGCGCTCAGCAAGCTGTGTGTGCTGATCGGAATGACCTGGCAGGAAATCGACGTGCTCAGGGCTTACCGGAATTATTTCCTGCAACTGGGCCACCAAACGACCCGGGCCAGCGTTCATCATGCCTTGCTTAACAACCCGCAGGCCGCGCTGGGCCTGTTTAATTACTTTGAGGTACGGTTCAGGCCGAATCCCGACTGGGACGACCCGATGATTCGGGAGGAACAGGCTTTATTTCCGTTGCGTTTGCAGTTGCTAAGCAGCATTGCCTCGGTTTCCGATATTAATGACGACCGGATTCTGCGCACCCTGTTTAACCTGATCGACGCAACCATGCGCTGTAATTTTCATTTGCGCCGCGACCGGCCGGATTATTTCATCGCTTTTAAAATTAACAGCCTGGGCATCATCGATATGCCATCGCCAAAGCCGCAAAACGAGATTTATGTCCATTCGGTGGATATGGAAGCCATACATTTACGCAACGGAAAGATTTCCCGCGGCGGCATACGCTGGTCGGACCGGCCCGATGATTTCAGGACCGAAATTCTGGGCTTGATGCAAACCCAGATCAGCAAAAACGCGCTGATTATACCGACCGGAGCCAAAGGCGGTTTCGTGCTTAAAAAGAGCGGATTAAAGCACTCGTTGTCAAGCAACGGCCTGGACGTCAAAGAAGCGGCGAAAAAAGCCTATCTCACCTTCATCCGCGGCTTGCTTGATTTGACCGACAATTATGTCGACGACAGGATCGTCCAGCCCAACAGCATCGTCTGTTACGATAATCCCGACCCCTATCTTGTCGTCGCCGCCGATAAAGGCACGGCGCAGTTTTCGGACAGCGCCAATGCCGTTTCGGCGGAATATCAATTCTGGCTGGGCGATGCCTTTGCCAGCGGGGGCTCTCACGGTTACGACCACAAAGCGTTGGGTATTACCGCTCGCGGCGCTTGGGAATGCGTAAAACGCCATTTTCGCGAATTAGACAAAGCCGCCGCACCTGATCAGCCCTCTTACCTGCGTCCTGCCGGCAAAGACATACAACACGAAGCATTTACCGTCGTCGGCATCGGCAGCATGGATGGTGACGTGTTCGGCAACGGCATGTTGATGTCGCCCTACATCCGGTTGCTGGCGGCTTTTAGCGGATCGCATATTTTCATCGACCCGAATCCGCCCGATGGCGATGCCGCATTTAATGAACGCAAGCGCCTGTTTGAGTTGCCCGGCTCCAGCTGGAATGATTACGACCGGACGCTTATTTCGGCGGGCGGCGGCGTTTATCCAAGATCGGCCAAAGATATTCCGGTTTCCGCCGAATTGAAAAAATGGTTAGGCATCCGCTACAAAACACTGGATGGCGAATCCCTGGTCCGCTACCTGCTGACGGCTCAGGTCGAATTATTATGGCTCGGCGGTATCGGCACTTATGTCAAAGCCGGCACCGAAAAGAACGAAGAGGTCGGCGACCGGGCCAATGATAACGTGCGGGTGAATGCGGCGGACTTGCGCGCCGGCATCGTTGGCGAAGGCGCCAATCTGGGCTTTACCCAAAAAGCGCGCATTGAATACGGCCTGAAGGGCGGGCGCATTAACACCGATGCGGTCGATAACTCGGCGGGCGTCGATTCTTCCGATCATGAGGTGAATTTAAAAATCTTCCTGACCGGTCTGCAAAAAAAAGGTCTGATAGCCGACTATCAACCGTTATTCATCAGCATGACCGAGGAGGTTTGCCGTCTGGTACTGGCCGACAATATCGCCCAAAGCCTTTGCTTGTCGCTGGAACAACTGCGCTGCAAAGAAAACCCGGCGGTTTTTTTACAACTGGCCGAACAGTTGGAATCCGCCGGTTCTTTCGATAGAGCCGCGGAATGTTTTCCACACGTCAAAGACGTAATGTCCAGACCCGGACAGCTTATTACCCGGCCTGAACTCGCGGTACTGATGGCCGCAAGCAAAATGCACCTGACCCAGCTGATACAGGATCAATCGGCCTTGCTGCAGGAAGAATGCTGCACTTGTTATTTGCAGGCCTATTTTCCGAAACAGCTTGCCACACAATACGCAGACCAACTTTCCAGCCATCCCTTGGCCGGTGAAATCAAAGCCACACTGATCAGCAATAAAATCATCAACCAAGCCGGTTGCGGCTTTTTAAGCCTGGCCGCCGACAGCGACGGCACACTCGATCATGTCACCTGTTACCTGACTTTCGACCGGGTTTTAGACGGCGATGCGTTGCGGCAGGCGATTAATGCGCTGGACCATAACGCGCCGGTCGATAAGCAATATCGCTTATTGATGCAGCTGGAAACTACATTGGCCGGTTTTTGCCGCTGGGCCTTAATGCAACGAAGAAAAATCCGGCCCAACGATCAGACCATCAACTGCTATAAACGTTATCTAAAAGGCTATAAGCAATATTTCAAGACCGACTGCGCCGAATTTGCCGAACAGTTGGCGCAATACCGGCAAGACGGCATTCCCGAGCAACTGGCGCTGGACATGGCGTTTATAGCCAGCCTTGACGATTTTCCGCTGATCGTCTCATTGGCCGCAGAAACCGCTCAGGATTTTGTCGCCACATTGAAACTGTTCAATGAAATCACCGGTTATCTGGGTTTGTACCCGGTTTATAATCAGTTGGCGAAGCTACCGATGCACGATTATTGGGAACGGAAAGTATTGGATGAATTGCAAGAGGACATCAAACGCATGGTGGGCCTTGCCATCAAGGCTGTCCTCGCAAGCAAGGCCGAAAGCTGCACCGATTACTTCGACCGGCCGGACCAAAAACATAAAATCAGCCGATACCGGCGCATTTACCAGGAAATCAACAGCGCCGTGCCGGTTAACCTGTTTCCGTATATCGCCTTGGCTAAAGAGTTGCAGCATTTGGTTGGCGTCGATCCGGTAGCAGGCAAGAAATAATCTGTCCGAAACTTATAGAAGGCGCATTGCCGTGCTGTATGCTTAACCCTAAAAACCTAAGTTGAGCATTCCAAAATCCCGCTCACCCTGAGCTTGTCGAAGGGCGAACGGGATTTTGAAATACTGAACTGCGGTTTTTTGATTTAATCAATCTTTAGCACCTTCGCGCCGCGAATATTCCCTGTCTTCAGCTCAAGCAAAGCCTTGTTGGCCTGCTCCAATGCAAACACCTGAACCTCCGGCTGGAGCTTCATTTCCGCGGCCATCGTCAAAAATTCTTTTACATCGCGCCGGGTGATGTTGGCGACGCTCTTTAGCTCTTTTTCCTGCCACAGATGCAAGGGATAATCCAGGTTCAGCAGGCTGTGCTTGTCGCCTTCCTTGCGGATCGCATTAATCACCAGCCTGCCGCCGGATTCGAGGTTCGCCAAGGCTTCAACGACAGGCTCCCATGCCGGGGTGGTATCGATGATGCAATCGAGTTTATTGGGCGCCCGCTCCACGGTGTCTCCGCTCCACACCGCCCCCAGTTGCTCGGCAAACGCCCTTTCCTTCGCGCTTCGCGCAAACACGTAAACTTCGCTGTTTGGATACCGGTGCTGCGCCATTTTCAACACCAGGTGCGCCGACGCGCCAAAGCCGGTCAGTCCCAGCCGTTGCCCGTCCTTCAGGCCGGTCAAACGCAACGAGCGGTAACCGATTGCACCGGCGCAAAGCAGCGGCGCGGCCTGTACGTCGGAAAATGTCTCGGGGATGGCATAGGCGAAATTCGACGCAACCGTCATATATTGGGCGTAACCGCCATTGGCGTCACGACCTGTCGCAGTAAAAACCGGACACAGATTTTCATTACCCGCCAAACAGAACTTACAGTGGCCGCAAGCGGAAAAAATCCAGGCCACGCCCACCCTGTCGCCTATTTTAATAACATTTACCTTGTTGCCGAGCGCTTCGACCCGCCCGACCACTTGATGCCCCGGCACTATCGGTAATCGCAGTGGAGGCGTCCGTCCCTCAATTTCGTCCAGTTCGGTGTGGCAAACCCCGCAGGCCGAGACTTTCAGCAGGATTTCCCGGTCGCCGGGAACCGGAACGGGTAGCTCCATTAATTCCAGCGGAACCTGATTTTCTTTAAGATCGCAGAGCTGTTTCAATACCATGGCTTTCATTGCTTCCCCCTCGTTTGATTCCGATTCTGCTACGGCTTTCCGCTCTAAGCTATCAGTAATGTCTCCAATTGAAAATACACCACCGTTATGTTGCAATCATGGTTCGTGTTGCTGGAGAAAACGGTCCCCTGCCCGCTTAACGATAATCCATCCCCGGAGCATAATTAATGAACGATCTGCAACGCATGTTGAATGATATTGAAATGGAAGTTAACCTGACCCGTCATCTGATCGGCAAGGATGCATTGGACGACAGAGTCATGGCGGCCATCAAACAAGTGCCGAGACATGAGTTCGTACCTGCGGATTTCCGCTTCCTCGCCTACGATAACGGACCCGCACCGATCGGTTCGGGACAGACCATTTCCCAGCCCTATATTGTGGCGCTAATGAGCGATTTATTGAACACCAAGCCCGGCGATACCGTCCTGGAAATCGGCACAGGTTCCGGCTATCAGGCGGCCGTTCTTTCAAACTTGGTTAAGCAGGTTTATTCGCTTGAAATCATACCGGAGCTGTCCGAAAAAGCGCGCCGCCGACTCAAAAAGCTGGGCTACCGCAATATCACGGTGCGCACCGGCGACGGCCACACTCAGGCTGGCCGGAATATGCGCCGTTTGACGGCATCATCGTGACCGCCGCCGCACCTTATATTCCACCGGCCCTGATCGACCAACTGCGCCCCGGCGCCTGGCTGGTCATACCGGTGGGATTGCCTTACAGTTACCAGGAGCTGATGGTTTTAGAAAAAAAAGCCAGCGGCGAAACTGAGACCCGCACTATTCTTGGCGTCAGTTTTGTGCCGCTGACCGGCGGAGACGACGAAGAAACAAACTACAGCGCCGCCTTAAATTCAGGACACAGGTGATCAGTACCATGAATATCCACCATGACATTAAAGACTCTTCGCTGGCCGATCAGGGACGCGAGCGCATTGAATGGGCGCTGACTGAAATGCCGGTACTGCGCATCATCCATGATCGTTTTGCCGAGGAACGGCCATTGGCCGGTGCGCGGATCAGCGGCTGCCTGCACATCACGACGGAAACCGCCAACCTGGCCCGCATCCTGAAAGCGGGCGGCGCGGAGCTGGTGTTATGCGCCAGCAATCCGCTCAGCACCCAGGATGATGTCGCCGCCGCGCTGGTGCGGCATTATCAGATCCCCACCTTCGCCATTCGCGGCGAGAACAGCGACACTTATTACCGGCATATAGCCAGGGCGCTGGATCATCATCCGCAACTGACGATGGATGACGGCGCAGACTTGGTCAGCGAACTGCATAAAAACCGCAACGACTTGTTGGCTGAAATGATCGGCGGCACCGAAGAAACCACCACCGGCGTGATTCGCCTGCGCGCGATGGCGGCGGACAAGGCGCTCAAATTCCCGGTCATTGCGGTCAATGACGCAATGACCAAACACCTGTTCGACAACCGTTACGGCACCGGACAAAGCACGCTGGACGGCATTATTCGCGCGACCAATATCCTGCTGGCCGGCAAGACTTTCACGGTTGCAGGCTACGGTTGGTGCGGGCGCGGTATCGCAATGCGCGCCAAAGGCCACGGCGCTCAGGTCATCATCACCGAAGTTGATCCGTTAAAAGCGCTGGAAGCCGCTATGGACGGCTTCCGCGTGACGCCCCTGCTTGAAGCCGCCGCTATTTCGGATTTTATCGTTACCGCAACCGGCGACAAGCATGTGCTGGATCACGCGCATTTTGAAGTCATCAAGGACGGCTGCGTGATCGCCAATTCCGGGCATTTCAATGTCGAAATCAACATTCCGGCACTGGAAAAGCTGGCCGTAAAAAAACACCGCCCGCGCACCAGCGTCGAAGCCTATCAGCTTAAAGACGGGCGCACCGTCCGGCTGCTGGCCGAAGGGCGGCTGGTCAACCTGGCGGCCGCGGAAGGCCATCCGGCAACGGTCATGGATATGAGTTTTGCCAATCAGGCCTTGAGCGTTGCCTATTTGTGGCGGCACGGCGCCGGCCTTGAGCACACCGTGCATCCGGTGCCGGCGGATATTGACCAACGGGTCGCCGTCATGAAACTGGCGGCGATGGGCCTCAGTATTGACAGCTTAAGCCCGGAACAACAGGCTTATCTGTCGTCCTGGAAAGAAGGCACCTAAGGAAGCGCTGATTTAGTCCTTCGACAGGCTCAGGACGAACGGTAACGTATTGATTCCGTTCGTGGTGAGCCTGTCGAATCATGAACGGAAGCATTTTGTTCAGCGCTTCCCTAATTACCGCATCGGAGCGCCCAGGGGACATTCCTGCGCCGAAGCGTGGGAATGATAGTAATTAAACCGGGGGAGTCATAAAGATGTCATCAAATCTTAATATCCTGAAGTGGTTATTCGCGCTGGTTCTTATTTTCGGCGGGTTTACCGTTTACAAGATTTTCGGCGTTCTAGCTGTCGACCTCGGCAGCAAAGAATACGCATGGATACTAAAAATTATCTCTGAGTTTGGCTTGTTCACGTCGGTGGTCATTTCAGTGGGTTTTTTCCATCACTGGATCATTGCTACCGAAGAACGTAGAGAAACCGAAAAGATATTTCACAGCGTACTGACCCGATATATCGATGGGACGGTTATCAATGCCAAGAAACGGGGGTTTTTAGGCATAACCGAGAAAGAACTGGATTTTTCAGAAATCATGCACAGTCTGTATCCCGGCGATTATGTTTATTGGTTAATCATCTTTGATCCGCGTTACAGGCATTATTGCCGGGAGTTTGAACTCGCCATTAAAAGGGGCGTTCATTTCAGGATGCTTATTTTAAAGGATTGCCCCACGCCGGAACTCTATGCGAATGAAATAATAGGTTTCGGCGTCGAGGAGTTCAGACAATATAACCGCTTGTTTTTAACATCGCTGAAAGATATAGCAGGACGCATTAATGAGAAGGACAGCGGCACATTGGGCGTTTTTGCCTATGATTACGATAATTTACCCAGTGTTCCGCTGTTCTTTATTCTTCGCAAAAAATCAGAAACCCTGGAGGTTTTTAACAGTTTTTACCTGTCCGAGCCGATAGGAAGAATGCCTTATTTGCATTGGCAGTCTGAACTGAAACACGACACCAGTTACTTTTTCGAGTCGGAAAAGTGGAACATGCCGGATCTTTTTTTAGACTATTTTCAGCGCCGCTGGATCGTCGAAAGACATAAATCCTGTGAGACCGATAAAGAAAATTCAGCTTGCAAAGATTTTCTGTACGCGCCGGCTTCAGCCAGGGAGAAATGCATCCGCCTCAATTCCGAATCGGATACACTGAGTAGCCCCGATACTTCATGATCTTGAGTACAAAATGAATCTATAGAATAGGTGGTCTGACTTTCATCCATTGTATAGGCCTGATTGACGATATTTTTAGAACGTTACATCGAATGTAGTTTCCTTTTTTAAAACCATCTACGAAAAGTTTTTCATATTGATCTGGAGAATAACGATGACTAAAACAAACCAACAACAAGATGTTAAAGACGCCGTCCGGGCAGCGGTTAAATCGGGAGATGATGTTCATCAGCAAGTTAAGGATATAACCCTGAAAGCGCTGACAAAGCGGCAACTGGATATTGAAAATATCAAAAGTGTCACTGAAGCGGTCATTAAAGGCACTAATGAGGGCATGACCGATCATGGCAAGCACGGCAAAGAGGTCTTTATGCAGGCGGCCACAGCATTGGACGATGCGTTGGCGACTGCCGCGGAAGCATCGGCATTGGCTGTTGAAGAGGCCGCGTCCAAAGTTGCCGAGTATTCCGAACATGATTTTAATGATGCCATCAAAGACATACAGGATATGGAGGGGATGTTTATCGACACCCTGGAGAAAGTCGCCAAAGACAGTAATCAGGTTGTTGCCGACATCATCGGCGATTTTATCGCCCATACGCGGCAAAACGGAACGTCGGTCGGCGAACAAACTTTAATTGCCTTGGATGCGCTGAAAGATTTGCCGAAAATAAGCAAGGACATCATCCTTTCAAGCACGGTCGCCACAACGTCCACTTTGGCGCAAATAGGCAGCGGTATTTTATTGGGCATCGCTGAAAGCCTGAAGACGTCCCATTCCAACAAATAAGGTTCAACAGCGCAGCATGTTATGGGAAATGTTAAACGCGGCGAGGGACCTGGGCAGGATTCAAGATATTGCAACCGTATTAATCCGCTATGGATTCGGCAGCTTTGTTCGCAGCCTGGGGATGGGCAAGGTATTGGAGAGCGCAGGCCGGGTGCTGCATTGGCAGCATGCCGAAGAGTTTGCAAAGCTCGACACGCCGCAGCGCGTGCGCCGCGTACTCGAAGAGCTGGGACCTACCTTCGTCAAATTAGGGCAAATTCTTGCGACGCGCGTCGATTTATTCCCGCCTCAATATATTGCCGAATTTGAAAAACTTCAGGATCAGGCGCCCCCCATCCCCTTTGAAGAATTGCTGCCCCAGCTTGAAGAAGATCTCGGCGGCAACATTGACGAGTTTTTTTTGAACGTCGAAACACAAGCCCTTGCGGCGGCATCGATTGCCCAGGTTCACAAGGCTACGCTGAAAGACGGAACGCCGGTTATTCTAAAAATCCGCAGGCCCGGCCTGCGCAAAATCATCGAAGCCGATTTACGCCTTTTGCAGCGCATCATCGATATTGCCGAATCCGAATCAGAGGAAGTCCGAAGGTTTCATCTGAAAGAAGTCCTCCGCCAGTTTAACCAGTCCTTACGCCGGGAACTCGACCTCGCCGCCGAATGCAGAAACGCGGAACGGGTAGCCGCCAATCTGGCCGGCGATCCTAACATCAAGATTCCGACTGTCTATTGGCAATGGACCGGCGAACGGCTCAATGTACAGGAGTATATTCAAGGCATTCAAGGCAGGGATCTGGCTGCGCTGGACCAAGCGGGACTGGACAGAAAACTGCTGGCTGACCGCGGCACCCGGGCGGTCATTAAGATGATCATAGAAGACGGCTTTTTTCATGCCGACCCGCATGCGGGCAATGTGTTTTATCTGCCGGATAACAAGCTCGCATTCATCGATTTCGGCATGGTCGGACGCCTGACCGAGGAGCGCAGGGAACAGGTTGTCAGCCTGTTGTACGGCATGACCAATCACCTGCCGGTTAAAGTGGCCGAGATACTGGAAGACTGGTCGGACAATATTTATACCGATGAGCAAGTGCTCACCATTGAGATAGAAGCCTTTGTCGATCAATACAGCTCGCTGGCGCTGAAGGACTTAAGCCTTACCGCGATGATGGGCGACTTGATGGCGCTGCTAAGGGACCATAAACTGATATTGCCCGCCGATCTCGCCCTGCTGATCAAGACTTATATCACCCTGGACGGTCTCGGCAGGCAGCTTAACCCGGATTTTAATACGCTGGTCTTTTCCGCGCCCTATGTCCAGAGAGCCATGATGGAACGTTACAGGCCGGAGGCGCTTGCCAGACGGGGCTGGCGCAACCTGGTCAGCGTCGCCGATCTTTTATCCAGCTTGCCGAAAGACCTGCGTAAACTGCTGCGCGCATCCAGGAAAGGGGCCGTTCAGGTCGATATTACCGTCAGGCGTCTCGACCAATATGTTCATAGTATCGATAATGCGATCAGCCGGTTAACCATGGGCATCGTGACCGCCGCGCTGATTATCGGCTCTTCGATTATCATGACCGTAAAAGGCGGGCCGGAACTATTCGGGCTGCCTGCCTTCGGATTTTTGGGCTACTCGTTTGCCACGATCGGAGGCATCTGGCTGCTGCTTTCCATATGGAAAAGCGGGCAATGATTTTTCAGACCACGCACCATCCAAGCCAATAAGCGGTTTTTTATTTCATGTCAGAGGAGCTTGCACTCCAAATCGACATATCCCCGCTTGCACCGTTGTTCAATTCCCGGAATGAAAAACCGTGCCATTCGCTGAAAGGTTCTTGAAAGCTTCAGGCAATACAATGCTCCCCGGTAGCCGTTCATACCTCCCCCTCATGACGGTTCTGGAGTGCAGCCATTCTTCCCCTCTCGACGGGTAGATTTTCGATACTCCAGGATTGGACGGTTACCGACCGTTACTCCCACGATGGGAACGGCGTCCGACATTCCGCCCCGCAAAGCCGCGTAGGGTACGCCCACATATCATACGCAAGTTCTACGGGGCATTTTTCCTTGATCAATTTATACTCCATCCCCTTTTCACCCATTATTCGTTATAAATCTGGTCAACCAAATTCTTAAACCAGCGCGGGCGGAAAACCATCACGAACAAAATCAGCACCTCCAATATCGGCAGCGGTATGACGTGTAAAATGATCAATATTATCAAGACTAAAATGCAAACGAGCAGCCTTGGAAAAAAAGCAGTTTTTGTCATGGCGAGACTCCTGATGTAGTGACCGCGCTGATAAAAGTTGATAACGGTTTTATATTCAAATGTACCTAAGAGACCGGAAGGGGCAAAATATCGGCCGCCATTACCTTTGATTCCGGTAAAAAAGCGGCGCGCTTTATTCTAAAAACCGCGCAAGCGCAACAAAATACGCCAATCAGAGTATATTGATTTTACTACCAACCCGCACAGGAAAATCGTCATGACTGAAACTCGCGGATGGGCCACGCACGGTCCCAAGCAAAAACTCGAACTTTTCTCATACAATGCCGGGCCGCTGGGTCCCGAAGAAGTTGAAATTGCGGTCGAATATTGCGGCCTTTGCCATTCCGATCTGTCGATCATCAATAATGACTGGGCAATATCGCAATATCCGACCGTTCCCGGCCATGAGGCCGTCGGTAAGATTGTCGGCATCGGCGAACAAGTCAAAGGCCTAAAAATAGGCCAGCGCGTCGGCGTGGGCTGGAATGCCGGCAGCTGCATGCACTGCCATCAATGCATGACCGGCAACAACAACCTGTGCGCAGAAGCCGCGCCGACCATAGTCGGGCATCATGGCGGTTTTGCGGACAAGGTTAGAGCGCATTGGGTCTGGGCAATCCCGCTGCCGGACGCGCTCGATATTGCCGGAGCGGGCCCGTTGTTATGCGGCGGTATCACCGTCTTCTCGCCGCTGCTGACCTTCGGCGTCAAACCGACTGACCATGTCGGCGTCGTCGGTATCGGCGGCCTGGGTCATATGGGCCTTAAATTCGCCAACGCCTGGGGCTGCGAAGTAACCGCTTTCACCTCTAATCCCGCCAAGACTGACGAAGCCAAAGGCTTCGGCGCTCATCGCGTCGTGTCGAGCCGCGACAGCGGGGACATGCAAAAAATCGCAAACTCACTGGATTTGTTAATTGTGACCGTCAATACGCCGCTGGACTGGCCTGCGCTATTGAAGACCCTGAAACCCAACGGACGCATGCATGTCGTAGGCGCGGTTCTTGAACCGATGCCGATTGCCGCCTTTGACCTGATTTCCGGGCAAAAAAGCGTATCGGGATCGCCGACCGGCGGCCCCACAGCCATAGCGACGATGCTTGAGTTTGCCGCGCGGCATCATATCGCCCCGCAAGTCGAACATTTCCCGATGAGCAAAGTGAACGACGCGCTCGAACATCTGGCGTCGGGTAAAGCGCGTTACCGCATAGTGCTTGATGCGGATTTTGTTTGATTGAATTGACCGAAACACACCATGCGGTGCAATACGGCTAACGCCCATTGCACCCTTGCGACTCTCGTTGATAATCGCATTTCACTGTCTTAAAACGCGTACTTAAGGCCCATCGTAATGCCGAACTGCTGCGACCAGACATTGACCTCGTAACCGGAGCTCTCATCCTCGCCAAACACGGTATTCACCCAGCGATGGGAACCGGACGTGTCCAGCTTCAGGTAGTCCAGATCGAGATTCGCGCTGAGCTGCCGCGTCAGGCCGACGTCCAGCCCCAACGCAGCATGCCAGCCATTACCCCTCGTCTCTTCGTAGGTGAAGCGTCGGCCCTCCCTGAGCATGTGGTGATCCTCGTTTTCTCCTATCACATAAGCCCAGTCCAGCTGCATCCGTACCCCCAGCCTCGAAACGTAAACCGGGTTCCGCCATTCATAGGCTGTCTTGACCCCCAAAAAGGTTTGCCAATAGGTCTGCTCGAAGCGTATCCCGTCGCCGGGCAGCGCTATCGGTGGCGTGGTGTCTCCCGGCGACGGATAAACCTGGAGGCCGTCATGGCTGACAAATGAGAAACGCTGCCAGCGCCCCCCAATTACCGGACGCAGATCGAATCCCGAGGGCAATCCGACCCAATCCGAGATCTTCAGATCCACGTCGGCCCGAACCGAGTAGCTGGGATCGAGGCGTAAGTTCGATTCGGAATAAATCGTCTTAACCCCCGGCCTGGCGTCATCATCCCAATCCGAATCCTTAAACGGGCCGTCGGCCGCACCCGAGATATTCCGCATGGCTTCGATGCCGACAGAAACCCTCGAAAAGCTCCGCCTCGCCTCGAGGCCGGCCCACCACGAATCGAGAGGAAACTCCAGACGGCTCAGGGGGGCTTGATAAGGGGGGAAAGGGTTGCCGAATTCGTAGGAGGTGTGGCTGCTAAAATCGTTCCTGACCTTCGGGTTGACCGACCAGGGTGTGTCCGGGGAATCGCCCGGATCCATACCGGAAGCCCGGCTCGCCGAAACAGCGGTCAACAGGATTAAAATAGCCAACAAACGTTTCATGGCGAATGCCCTCTTCTTTCGATGGACGAATAATTATTTAAAGTGAATATCTCACAACAACGGCGCAATCAACAAGGCGATAATGTTGACTATTTTCATAATAATATTGACCGCAGGGCCGGCAGTGTCCTTGTAGGGATCGCCCACGGTATCGCCGGTAATCGAAGCTTTATGCGCAAGAGAACCTTTCCCGCCATGATGCCCCGCTTCAATAAATTTTTTGGCATTATCGAAGGCCCCGCCGCCCACACTCATGGAAATGGCAAGGCACAGGCCCGAGATAATCGAACCTATCAATACGCCACCTAAAGCTTCTTTGCCCAAGGTAAAGCCGACGATGACCGGAATGCATACCGGCAACAAGGCCGGAACCAGCATTTTTTTGATCGCTGAAATCGTCAGTATATCGACGGCCCTGGAATAATCCGGTTTGGCCGTGTAATCCATAATGCCGGGAATTTCCTTAAATTGGCGGCGAACTTCATTCACAATATCGCCGGCGGCTTTGCCGACGGCCTCCATAGCCAGTGCGGAACATAAATAGGGGATCAGGGCGCCGAGTAACAACCCGAGAATGACCCTAATATCGCCCAGATCGCAAACCAGACCTCCCAATTCAGTGGTATAGTCAGAAAACAGCACCAACGCCGCTAATCCTGCGCAACCCAAGTCAGATCCCTTGGTCACGGCTTTCGTGGTATTGCCGACGGCATCCAGGGCATCGGTCATCTTGCGTATTTCTTCAGGCAGTTTTGCCATTTCAGCAATGCCGCCCGCATTATCGGTAATCGGTCCGTAGGCATCCATGGCGACTATCAGCCCCGTTAACGACATCATGCCGACGGATGCCATCGCAATTCCGAACAAACCGGCGAGTTGATAGGATAACCACATGCTGGCGCATATCAGAATAATCGGCGCCGCCGTTGCTTTCATCGATACGCTGAGTCCGGCGATCACATTAGTGCCGTGACCCGTGGTTGATGCTTTTGCGATATAACGGACCGGAGCGTAATCGCTGGAAGTATAGTAGACGGTCACCGGCATCAACGCGGCCATTAAAGCCAAACCGGTAATTGCCGAATAAAACAGGTTTATCGACGGCACGGTCTTGCCGCCGATAATCAGCGTCTCTCCGAGCAGCCATTGAGTAACGGGATAATAGATCAGGACTGTCAAAACAGCCGTCACAATCAATCCACTGTACAACGCAGCGATGATGTTTCCATTAATGCCTATCCTGATACAGAAGATGCCGACGATGGACGTCAGGATGGAAATGCCCACTAACACGAGAGGGTATAGCTGAATGTTGTTACTTCCAGTCACCAGAATATCCGCCAATATCATGGTTCCGATTATCGAAGCCGTGTACGATTCGAATAAATCCGCGCCCATGCCCGCGCAATCGCCGACGTTATCGCCGACCTGGTCGGCAATAACGGCCGGATTGCGAGGATCGTCTTCAGGAATTCCGGCCTCCAACTTACCGACCAGGTCGGCGCCGACATCGGCGCCTTTGGTAAAAATACCGCCGCCGAGACGGGCGAATACAGCGATCAAAGAGGCCCCGAAAGCGACCCCGATCATGGCTTGCAAGGGTTCATGGACACCGCTTGCCAGCAACATTTCGTAGTAGCCGCTGACGGCCAACAGTCCCAGGCCGGCAACCAGCATCCCGGTAATAGACCCACCCCTGATTGCGATCAAGAAGGCCCGGTTGATACCTGTGTAGGCCGCCGCCTGGGCAGTACGGGCATTGGCTCTCACGGAAACATGCATGCCGATAAAACCGGCCATTGCTGAAAACGTTGATCCTATAACGAAACCGCCTGCGGTTTCCCAGTTTAACGAGAATGCAATTATCGCGAACAGAATAATGCCCACCAGCGCGATGATCTTGTATTGTCTCGATAAGTAGGCTTGGGCTCCCTCCTGTATCGCGGCGGCAATAGCCTGCATTTGTTCGGTACAGGCAGGTTGGGCATTAATCCACTTAATCGAAATAAAGCCGTACAAAATCGCACAGATTGCTGCACCGGGAGCGAAGAGCGTAAGCCAATGCTCCGGCAAAAAAACGGAATAGGTGTTGTCAAGCATAAGGGTTCCCGGTTAATGATTTCACGCAACCAGCAGTTCCAGCACACCATGCTCAGCAAATGCCGGTTGCCTCAATATCGCGGGCGCGGCCCGCTCCTACGGAGTCATTGTGCTTAACTCAATGGCATTGAATCTTTATCCAGGTCGGTCATAAATTCTGTCAGCACTTTCCGGTCTGCATGCGGCATCACCACAACATGCGCATACTCCTGTTTTTGATGATTAATGTCCAAATGCATGGTTGCCAGTGAATATTTTTCCACAATCCGGTCGCTGGGCTTTCTAAAAAAGATAGTATTGGATCGATCGTTAACGCGTGTGGGTTGCAGGTAGGAAAAATGGCTTTGCATCTGTTCCATCAGGTAAACCGCGTTCTGCAACATGGACCGCGCGTCTTCAGCCAGTTTGTCCATCGCCGACGGCGTTGAAAAGAAATAGAATTCCGCCGGTTTTACGGCATCCCTGGAGCAGGTTATCGTTCCCGGCACATGATGGATATATTCGGGATTATGAATTTGACTGAAAAGCTCATTAAACTCGTCGAAATGGCTTTTCGTGGTAATGAATAATCCGGCGGGCGATGGAAAACCGAAAAATTTATGACAGGAAACGGCTATCGAATCATATCGGGCCAAAGCCGGGTTGCTCTGGGATTGGTATGACACTTCCCCGGCATGGGCGGTAAACGGCAGGTAGCCGCCAAATAATGCCGCATCCAGATGCAGGTGACTGGTATAGCCTTTTAACGCTTCCTGAATGCGGTCAACCTGATCGATAGCGCCTTTAAAAGTGGTCCCGATCGTCGCTATCACTAAAGCCGGATGAGATGGATTATCGGCCAGCTTCTGCTTTAGGTCATTGGGGTCCATGCCGCCATCCGGCAGCGTTTCGACCAAAACGGTTTCAAGCCCCAGCAAGTCCCGCAAAATCTGTATCGAATAATGCGCTTCTTTGGTGAAATAAGCTTTCGGCAACACGCCGGTACGGCCTTTTAACAGGGTCCGCCCCATGTACATGCCGTGCATGTTGCTGTCGGTCCCGCTATGTGAAAGAAAGCCCCAGGTATTACCCGGAGGAAATCCGTATAACTTGCCGAATCTCAGGATCAGTTCTTGTTCAAAATCGTGGGTATTGTTTGGGATAGCGCTGTCTTTGAACGGATTGCCGACGTTATTGTAGGCAAACGTATTGATTCCGGCATCGAGCAGTTGCCGCCGCCAAGCAAAAAAATCATCGGACAGCGTATTCATATTGACCGGATACCCCAGCAAAAGATTTTTCTGCGTTTTGAGCTTTGCCTTGTCTGCCAGCGACAGGTTTATCTCTGGGGATGCTTCCGCCTGATTTACCACCCAATCGAGATGTTGCGGTCTACAGCCGCTGGAAACGGCCAGGATCCCTGCACCACCATAACCTAAAAAACGACGTCGTGTAAGCATGGCGAACTCCTTTTAAAATCTGACGATCTTTTGAACTTGGTTTTATTAGACAGGTTCAGCTTCTCAAGTCCATTGATATAAGTCAATGGAAAACAGAGGCGCTTAAAATTCAGCTTCTTTCATGTCAGCAAGATGTCCCACCTGCGCTTACCTCGCTAGAGGAACGCAACGACAAGATTGAGCAACGTGAGCACCAGGCTTCCCAGCAATGCAGGCCCAAACCCCTGAACGCGGATGCCCGGAACGATTGCCGCAACCAAGCAAAGCATCAGCGCGTTGATCACAAGAAGAAAGAGCCCAAAGGACAGGACAGTGAGCGGCAACGTCAGAAGAACCATCAGCGGCCGCACAACCGCATTCACGAAACCGAGCACAAGCGCGCCGATGAACGCGGCCCCCCAGCCCTCCACCTGAACGCCGCGAACGAGGTTGGCCATCAGCAGCAACAAGCCTGCCGACAAAATCAGATGAGCAAGGAACGTGAGCATAAATACCTCCGGTAAGGCGTGAGTGTCCTATGAAAACTTGGCGTTTTAGTAAGCTATGTAGGGTACGCTGTGCGTACTATTTTTTCAATCGCCACAAAAAATACCGTAGCGTGCAGAGTTTCATCGAATGCCAACATTTCGGTATTTGATGATGGAACGGTTGCGGGCAAACCCGAAACCTACCGCATATTGAAATATAGAGGCGCCAACATAAATAGCACTCCATACAGGACTTTTTTTCCGGCAAATATTCGAGATTGCTTGATACCGATATTGCAATGTCTGTACAAACGGCGCACAATTAAACCCGTTGGTTTAGGAGATTCCCAATGAGCGCAACAACAGTCAAAGAAAATCGTCTCAACATACGATGCGATAATCACGCTAGACAAATGCTTAATAAGGCTGCTGCCTACGCGCATGTCAGCGTTTCAGAATTTATACTTTCTCATGCCTTGGCTTCAGCGGAACAAGTAATTCAGGCGCATGAATCGATCACTTTAGATCCGGCAGATTTTGAAGCTTTTCTTGCCGCCCTTGACAACCCCGCACAAGCCAATGACGCTTTAATCCGTGCATTCGATCGCCATAGTGAACAGGTTGAACGTTGACGAGCTATATAATCCGGGCTCACGATGGAAAGTTTGATGCAAAATCGTTTAGTTGCGGACAATCCGCACTTGATGATTATATCCGCCGCTATGCTTCACAGGATATAAAACGCGATCTTGCAAGAGTCTTTGTCGCTTCGCCGGCGGATGATTTAGGTTGCTTGGCCGGTTTTTTTACGTTAAGTGCGGGCAGTGTCAATTGCTCGGATTTACCTGAAAAACTGGCGCACAAACTGCCGCGATACCCTGTGCCGGTGGCTTTAACAGGGCGTTTAGCCGTCGACCAAGCCTTTCAAGGCAAAGGGCTGGGTTCAATCTTGTTGGCCGATGCTTGCCAAAAGGTAAGACGGGCAAGAGATACTTTAGCTGTGGTTGGTATCATCGTTGATGCGAAGGATGATTCTGCCGCCGCGTTCTATCGGCATTTCGGATTTATTGAACTTTCGGGTCAACCGGATCGTTTATTGCTGCCTGCTGCGGTTTTTTGCCGATGAAAATAAGGCGCGCGCAGCACGCCCTACGGATGACCGATAAAACTTGTCTGGATAGTTATAGCTTCCGCCTTTATAAAACTTCCAGCATCGCCCGCAAGGCCAAGGCATTAAAAGGCGCGGCGCATTCGGCGTCATTGTCGAAATAAACATGCACTTCCCTACCCTCATTTAACCACTCAGTAATACGCTCAGCCCAATAGGCCAGTTCGGGGTTGCTGTAGGAAGAGGCGTAAGTTCGCGCATGCCCGTGCAGGCGGATATAAACCAGGTTTGAGGTGACACAATCCCACATCGGCCAGGTTTCGGCATCGGACATACAAACGGCGATTTCCGCTTGGGCCAACTTGGCTGCCACTTCATCATCAAACCAGGAGACGTGCCGGAATTCTATGCTGTGCCGCACTTCGGGCCATTGTTGCAAGGCGTCGATAAAGCCTTGCAGCCGGGGCAGATCCTTTTTCAACAGGCCGGGCAGTTGCCACAAAACAACGGCCAGTTTTTCTCCAAGCGCTACGGCATGATTTTTCTCAATCAGCACCGACGGTTCGGGATCAAGCAGTTTCTTGTTATGCGTTAAATAGCGGTTGGCTTTTAATGCGAACTTGAATGTTGCCGGTGTTTCGTCAAACCATTTTTTAAACGTGGCGGGGCTTTGCAGGCGATAAAAAGTGCCGTTCACTTCCACTGCGGAAAAGCGTTCTGCATAGAATTTAAGCCAATCTTTTCGCGCGACGCCGGTGTAAAAACAGTCATGCCAGTGCTGATAGCTCCAGCCGCTGGTGCCGATGAAAATCATAGGTCTATACAGTCCTGCCGGGATAACCAACAGCGTAGAAACTTTAGCGGGACACCCTTTTCACCTTTCACCTTTCACCTTTCACCTTTAGCCTTTAGCCTTTAGCCTTTAATACAAATCACCGGCTCCAGTCGGGCGACTTTTCGGGCCAGACCTGCCCGGTCGGCAATATCCACCACCGCACTGACATCTTTGTAAGCCAAGGGCGCTTCTTCGGCGACGCCGCGCATCGACGGGCTGCGGATAATAATGCCTTTGGCCGCCAGTTGGTCGACCAGCGTTCTGCCCTGCCATTGCTTGGTGGCCTGCGTGCGGCTCATCGCCCGTCCCGCGCCGTGACAGGCGGAGCTGAATGCGCGCTGTTCGCTTTCTTTGGTGCCGCACAACACATAAGAACTGGTACCCATCGAGCCGCCGATCAGCACCGGTTGACCGACTTCTTTGAATGCAGCCGGCAAATCGGGATGGCCGGGGCCGAAAGCGCGGGTTGCGCCCTTACGGTGTACGAACAGCGATTTCTTTTGGCCGTCAATCATGTGCCGCTCCAGCTTGCAGGTGTTGTGCGAGACATCGTACAGCAAACCGAGGTGGATGCCTGGGAACACCGTCGCCACGGCCTGCCGGGTCAGGTGGGTGATAATCTGGCGGTTGGCTAATGCGCAGTTTATCGCGGCCCGCATCGCGCCCAGATATTGCTTTCCTAAAGGTGAATTCAGCGGTGCGCAGGCCAGTTCGCGGTCCGGCAAGGCGATTTGGTACTGGGCCGCCGCCATCGCCATGTCTTTCAGGAACTCGGTGCCGATTTGGTGCCCTAAGCCTCTGGAACCGCAATGGATGCTGATCACCACATCACCAACCCGCAAACTGAACGTTTTGGCGACAGCCGGGTCGAAAATCTCCGCGACCCGCTGCACTTCCAGATAATGATTGCCGGAGCCCAGGGTGCCCATTTCATCTTGTTGCCGCTCCCTGGCCCTGGGGGAAACATAGTGCGGTTCGGCGCCGGCCATGCAGCCGTGTTCCTCAATGCGCTCCAGATCCCGCTGTTCGCCGAACCCCTGGTCAAGCGCCCATCGCGCGCCGCCTGTCAACATGCCGTGCATGGTTTTATGGTTCAGATGTATCTTGCCCCGGCTGCCGACACCGGCCGGCACCGTGCGGTACAACGCATCCGCCAGCGCCTGTTTGTGCGGCTGCAGCTGATCGATGTTAAGGCCGGTATGCAAAGTGCGGACACCGCAGGAAATATCGAAACCGACGCCGCCTGCCGACACTACCCCGCCTTGATCGGGATCGAAAGCGGCGACGCCGCCGATCGGAAATCCGTAACCCCAGTGCGCGTCAGGCATCGCATAAGCGGCCTGAACAATGCCCGGCAAGGTCGCGACATTGGTGATCTGCTCGTAAACTTTCTGGTCCATCTCCTGCAATAATTGCGCGTCGGCATAAATAATCGCCGGAACGCGCATTGCGCCTTTAGGCTCAATTTCCCAGCAGGTTTCGTCTCGTTGTATAAATTGACCGGTATCCATTGATTCTCTCCTTTAAACATCGACAACGCATTGGGCAACCCACATGCCGTCAGCTTGCCGGTAGACGTGCAGCCCGGTAAAAGTAGCGCCTTTGATTTCAACGGCGGGCTGATGTTTTTGCCGGTCAACGGCTACGCCAAAAGCGGTCGCCGTTAATTTGCCGCCGTCGATGGCGACCCGGTAGCGGTTGAACAACCAGCCGTGCGCGGACATTTCATAAACCAGCTCATTGATCCAGCTGACCAACAGCAGTTCGTTGTCGGGTGCTTCGCATTTTATCGGCACGGCTAAGGCATCCGAAACCAGCTCGGGATCGGTCACCACGGCGGTCATCGCGACGGCGGCTTGTTCGAACGCCTGCCCAAGCGTTGGCGCAATACCGCGTATGCCGATGTCGGCTTCGTGTTCGAAATGTTCCCAGTGAGGCATGTTCATCATCTTATAACCGCTCCGACGGGCTTCAACAATAGATAGACGCCAACCCCGATCATCGCCAAACCGCTGATTAATTTAAGCAGGCGCCCTTCTCTTTCCTGGAGCCGCCGTTGGCTCAGCGTGACGATGCCGATGGCTAAAACAATAACGTCATCGAACATATAGGCTAGGTTGTACAGCAGCAAATAGCCGTAATAGCCGAGACTATCGGGCTGTTTCAGCGTTAGAATCCGTGTGTACAACGCCGGAAAACCCGAGGTGCACATGAATTCGACAATCTGCACCAAAACAGCCAGCACTACCGCACCGATCAGCGCGCCGGTCAGATTTTGCGCTTGCAGAATTTTGCGCATCCGGGCATAAATATCGGGTTTGGCCGCATCGGGGATCGTTAATGACACGCCTTGTCGATAAAACCGAAAATCCTTCAGGTTAATCGCGCCGACCAGCAAGGCTATAACTGCAATGGCGATTTCCGAAACCCGGGACAGGCCGATCAGCAGAAAGAGGTTGAGCCAAGCCGCCATGAAGATGAAATAGACCAAACCTTCCACAGCGACGAATGTACCGGCGATCATGAACATCCGCATCCGGTCTTTCATCGACGCGAGCAACGAGACCATCAGCAGCAACACCCATATTGAACACGGATTGAACCCGTCCAGCAGACCGATTGCCAGCGTACACAGCGGCAGACCCAGCTGATCCAGCGATAGCCTGTAACCGAAAAAGTCGATGTCTTGCGCCGCCTCGCAGGACAAGGGCGCCTCAATGGTGCAGCTGCCCGAATCATCCTGTTTTTCCGGTATGCGGACTTTAGCCAGTAGGCTGCGGAGCAATTGATCTGTGCCGGCCTCCTCCGAATAACCGGAAATCAATTGCCCGCCCACTTGAAAAGCGGGCACTCTTACTGCATTAATACCTTGATTTCTGGCGATCAGCCGTAATCGCTCCAATGCGGCGGGCTCATGAACGACGTCATGAGTGGCGATGCTCAGCGTGGGCTGTTCGCGTTTAAGAGCCTGTAAAAACGCCAGCGCATTCGCGCAGTGCGGGCAACCCTCTTGCACAAAGACCTCAATATCGGCTGGCTGCGTACTCGAGTTGCCGGCGCTTGCCGGTAAAGAATCCATTCTGCCGGCAAACGCCGTCGGACTCAGGCCGAAAGCCGATAGCCAGACAAAAACCAAAAACCACCGGATAACAGATAATCCAACTATCATTTTCAAGGATACCTCCTCTTAGGATTTGGTTAAAAATAACTTTCCTAAATCACTGTCTTCTATCGTCAAGCCGTTCGTGCAGCCCCTTCGACTACGCTCAGGACTAAAGGCCTTGTCGAAGCATGATCGGCTTGACACGGTAGGCCGAAATTTTTCCGTCCACCCCATTCGACAAGCTCATGACAGGCGTGGACAAGGCTCTCCTGAGCGTAGCCGAAGGGCTCAGGGCGAACAGAAGAATTTTACCCGATCCATATCGGGAAGTTATTAATGACCGTATCCTTAGTCTGTCGTTCGCAACCCCAATTATTTTTCTCGCTCCCTCGTGCGGCTAATCGTTGCAGCAAGTTTTAAAGCCTTTCTCACTCTTGCGGCGCCGTTATCAATTGCTGTACATCATGGTTTGTCTCACTAGCATCATGCACTACAGAACGCACATGGATGTCCCGTTGCGGAAAGGGAACTTCTATGCGGTGCTCTCGCAGGGCTTTTTCAAGCCGGAAAAGTAAATCATGCGTCACCGGCAGCCGGTTTGACAGTTCGCAGACAAAAACACGAATGGAAAAATCCAGCGAACTCTCGCCAAAACCGACCATCAATACACTCGGCTCAGGCTCTGCAAGCACCAGCGGCGTTGATTTTACGGTATCGACCATGACTTTATGCGCCAGTTCCACATCGGAACCGTAGGCGATGCCGACAGGAATCACCACGCGGGTTACCGCATCGCTTAACGTCCAGTTGATAAGCTGGCTGGTGATAAAGGTTTTGTTCGGCACAATCAGGTCTTTCTGGTCCATGTCTATCAGCGTAGTGGCGCGCATATGAATACGGCTGACTTTACCGGTAATGCTGCCTATGGTTACGGTGTCGCCGACCCGGATCGGACGCTCGAACAATAGGATAATGCCCGACACCATGTTGGCGAAGATCTCCTGCAAGCCGAAACCCAAGCCGACACTGAGCGCCGCCACCAGCCACTGAACCTGAGACCAGCTGCCGCCCAGTTCATTTGCGACGCTGATAAAGCCTATCGAAAATAAAACATATTTAGCCAGCTGGTTAACCGCGTAACGGCCGCCCGCCTCTATCGGCAAGCGCCTGAATACCAATAATTCCATTACGCCGGAAAAGTTTCGTATCGAGACCACCGCGATAAAAATATACAACCCGGCCAACAGCAGATTGATCAAGGTTATCGGCTGATAACTCTCCTGGTTGTCGATATTAACCAGATGATGCCAGAGTACAACACGATCCAGAAATGAAAAAGCCGGCAAGATGTTTTTCCAGATCATCCAGAAACCGATCACCACGGTAAAACCGATAAAAACGTTCAGCAGTTTTATCGTTTGAGCGTTTATTTTAGGTATATCGATTTGTTGCTCGTCAACCGGCAGTATCGGATCTTCCGATCCTGCCAGAGGTTTTTCGGCAATCGCCGCGGTTTTGCGTTTTTGTCTGGCATTGCTGATGGCCAGCTGTCTGTTGACCAACGTTAACCAGCGAAACACCAGCGCATGAATAATGATGACCGAAAAAATCAGCCTTAAGGTGACAACCAGTTTTTGCTGCAACTCCAATGCACTCAAATAATAGCCTGCCACAGCAAATCCGATGATAACCAACGGTATCGCGATGGCCGCCGAATACCAGACGTAGCGCAGCTTGGCTATCCAACCGTCGGCGTTTTTGTCGATATAGCCCCGCAACAAACCGCTGGAGGGTTTTAACACCCGGCCCACAAATACAGTCATGGCAATCATGTCGATAATCAGCGCCAAACGGCCGATGCTGTCGCTGTGTGCGGAAAACTTTGATGCGCCGGTACTGCTGATAATGAATACCCCCGGCACGACAATAAAACGTATCCAGGCGACCTGTGTGCGTAAAAGACCGACTATCGTTTTTTGCCATTGAAAATGTTTGCGCGCTATGCCATCGGCCGCAAACAGGCGGTAAAAGAATTGCAGGAAAAACAGCGGCAGCGCGGCTCCCTGCAAACCTTTACCGAGCGCTTGGGAGAAATCGTCAACGCCAATATCCATACTCAAAAACCAGCCCAGGTACTCAAAAAGCAACGGCAACGGCAAGACTATAATCAAGTTGTAGGCCAACGCTCTTAAGGTGTAATAAAAGCTATCGGTAGAAATCCTTTCAACCTTGCCGGAAATGGCTTGCAACTGTAATTTCGCCCAGTTTCTGGCAAACTGTAGACCGACAAAAAACAATACCGCGACAAACGTCAGAAACAGGTAATTCCAGGCCAGCTTAACCGTATCTTTAATCAGCGCCATCCAGTTAAACGGCGACAGCAGCCATTGTGCGGAATGATATAAATCGGCGATATAATTCAGGTTAATCGGCTCCGAACTGGGCACCCACAACAAACGCTCGTCCAGATAAGTGGCGAATTTACCGGCCTGAGTGATCATTTGTTGCCTGGCAAAATCAAGGTCGCCTAAGGTGTGCAGGTAGCTTGTATAAGCAACGGACAACTTGTTGAGCAGCTCTTTCTGATTGTTCAGCAACACCCTTAACTCGGCCTGTATCATCATGCGCTGATCGGCAGGCAAGGCCGGATCGACCTGCCGTCTCATCATGTCCTTCAGCGTTGCATCAACATCGGCCAGCCGCTCCAGTTTGTCCTCAACCTTGAATTGCGCAAGACTGGCTATTGCAGTTTCATTCTGAATAACCTGGGATTGCTGCTCAAACTCATTCTGAATCGGTAAATTGCGCCGCTGTTCGCGCAGTATTTTCCCCAGAGCCGGACTTAAACCCGCCAGGCTGATTTTCTTTTCAGCGCTTTTGAAGTCGGTTTCAATTTCGCCGGCTTGAGCATCCACCCTGGCTTTTTGTTCGGTGTATCGCTCAATTCTTGCGGTAAAGTCCTGTAAATCGCGGCTGTATTGAATATTTTCCCGCGTATTTTCCTGGATAAGGGCATGCTTACCGGAAGCCGCTTTTTCCGCCTGGCTGAGTGCATCCTGCATTTGTTTCGCTTCCTGCTGGCGTAAATCGAGAGCAAGACTCTCGATTGCAGCAACAACCGAGCTCAACGCCGCTTTTTGCATATCCAGCTGCTGAAACTGGGCTTTAAGCAATTCAACCCGGGCCGGATTGCTGATGGCTTCAACATCTAGCATTTTCAACTCGGCCGCGCGTGAATCAATTGATGTTTTCAGCTGCGCCTGCCGGGCTTCGACTTCCAGTTTTGAATCCGATTTATCCGCCGTCATTCCCAGTTTTTTTTGCGCCGTCTCTATATCTTGCTGCGCAGCCAGCATTTCTTCGCGAATAAACTGCGGGCGGCTGCTTTGCACCGCAAGCTCATCTTCAAGTTTCTTTAGCTGCTCGTCCAGATTACTGAGATTTCCTTTCTCAATAATAAGACGCTGCTCAAGCTCCTCGACCGGTATCCGGCTAAAATCTTCCGGTTTTTGCCTGGAAGCTTTTAGCGAAGCCTGCTCAATTTCCTTTTGCAGCCTTTTGGTTTGTTCAGGCGCTTGCTTCAGGGCCGCCTTAAAATCGGCGGTCTGCGCCTTAAACTTTTCGATATTGGCCAAATTATCTTCGGCCGTTTGATAAATTGACAGCAACTTGGATTTTGTTGCCTCATCAATGCCCTCCCGTGTATTGATGGCGTCTATTTTGGCTTTTAGCGTGTCTTTATTGATCTGAAACATTGGATTTTTCTGCCCCGCATCCGAGGCTGCACTTTTAGCCCATGCCCCGCTTGAGCCCAAGGCGACAACCAGCAATAAAAACAACAGGGGATGAATCCTAAATTGAGTAAGAGGCAAATTAATGATTTTCATAGATTATTCAAAGCACAACTGGGAATGGATAGCAGCGTTATTGTAAACTGTTTTTGCCGGTTTCGAAGCGGGAAGCGTGAGAAGGATGCGAATCTCCGGCACTGCGGCATAGATGCATTCTTTACCTGCAAGGATGCAGGCAAGATGCGGCGGCTTTCAGCGCAGCCTGGCATTCACTTCCGCCAACACTTTTGTTAACAGGTCCGGTTCGCCGGTCTGGAAATTTGCCGCGTCGGTTTCCCGGCGCAGCCAGGTAAACTGGCGCTTGGCCAGCTGCCGGGTGGCGACGACGGCTTTTTCGGTCATGGTTTCAAGATCATATTCGCCTTGCAGGTAGGACCAGGCTTGGCGATAACCGACAGCCCTGATCGACGGCATTTTCTCGGTTAAATCGCCGCGCCGATAAAGCGCTTCCACTTCATCGATAAATCCCTGTTCCAGCATTTGTTTAAAGCGCCGGGCGATGATGCCGTGCAGTATGGCCCGGTCTTGGGGGGCGATAATCAGTTTTATCCGTCGATAGGGGATGTCTTTCGCCTGGGCTTCGGTGAAAAAAGACGTTAACGGCTTGCCGCTGATTTCGTAGACTTCCAGGGCGCGTTGTACGCGCTGCGGGTCGTTGGGATGGATTCTCGCCGCCGCCTCCGGGTCGATCCCAGCCAGCCGGCTGTGCAGGGTCTCTTTACCCAATTGTTCCAAATCCCGGTCGAGCCTGGCCCGGATGACCGGGTCGGCTTCGGGCAACACCGCAAGCCCGCTGTTCAGGACATTAAAATACAGCATCGTGCCGCCGGCCAGTATCGGGATTTTGCCGCGCCGGGTTATGTCATCCATTAAGTCCAGCGCCTGTTTCCGAAACTGACCGGTAGAGAACGATTCGGCGGGATCGAGTATGTCGATCAAATGGTGGGCAACGCCGCCTCTTTCATCCAACGTCGGCTTGGCGGTGCCTATATCCATGCATTTAAACACCAACGCGGAATCGACGCTGATGATTTCTCCGTTAAGCGCCTGGGCCAGCTGTACGGATAGCGCGGTTTTCCCTGAAGCGGTAGGCCCCATCAGGAAAATGGCCGGAGGATTGGGATGGTTTTTCATAATTGAGGTGATGGTAACTAAAATGGAACACGGATGACGCTGATTGGATAGATTAATAAAAAGGCAAAGGGCGAAAGGCGAAAAAAACACCTTTCGCCCTTTGCCTTTCGCCTTGTACCGATAACATTATTGCCCGCGCAAAAAGAACTTGTCCAAATCGCCGGTCGATAATTCTATCCAGGTGGGTCTGCCGTGATTGCACTGCCCTATTCTTTCGGTTTGTTCCATATCCCGCAGCAAGGCGTTCATTTCGTCGATGGTCAGGCGGCGATGTGCGCGCACCGAGCCATGGCAGGCCACCGTGGCTAATATTTCATTGGATTTTTCCTGTATCCGCCGGCTCATGCCGTGTTCGGCCATGTCGGCCAGCACATCGCGAATCAGGGTTTCCATGTCGGTATTGCCCAATAGAGCGGGTATTGAACGCAGGACGATGGTTTCCGGTCCGGCGCGGTTAAGCTCAAAACCCAGGGAAGTGAAAAACGCTTGCTCCTGTTCGGCCAAATCCGCCTCCGCCGCACTGACCTTTATTTTAATCGGCAGCAATAACGGCTGACTGGGCACCGCGCCGTTTTGGTATTGCTGTTTCAAACGCTCATAGGTAACCCGTTCATGCGCGGCATGGGCATCGACCAGGATGATGCCGGTCGCGGTTTCGGACAAGATGTAGATGTTGTGCAAATGCGCGATCGCGTGGCCCAGCGGCTTCGCTTCCGGTTGAACCTGCGCTACCGGCTCGGGTTTTGGATACAGCGACGCATAGGCTTGTACGGTTTCTTCTACATGTAAGGGTAATGATGCTTGTTGCGGCGGTCTGGGGCTGTAGGCCGGTTTATTATCAAAATCGGGTTTTGATTGTTGGGTTACGCTATCGTTTAGCCAACTTACATTCTGGACAGCTTGTGTTTGCGGCGGCGATTCGGTGGCCGACTGTTGGATTACGCCATGCCCCGGCCTTAAATCGGCAAGCGACCGGTGCAGCGCAGAAAACAGAAAATCATGCACCAAACGGCCTTCCCTGAACCTGACTTCCAGTTTTGCCGGGTGGGCGTTGACATCGACCAGCGCAGGATCGAGCGTCAGGTACAAGACGAAAACCGGGTGCCGACCATGAAACAAGACATCCTGATAAGCCTGTTTGACCGCATGGGAGACCAGCTTATCCCTGACCAGCCTGCCGTTGACGTAAAAAAACTGCATGTCCTGCTGGCTGCGGGAAAAAGTCGGCAAGCCGACCCAACCGGCCAGTTGCAGGCCGGACGCCGCAAAATCGATTTTTATTGAGTTTTCAATAAAGGACGAGCCGCAGATACCGGCAATCCGCTGTTCCCGCTCGGTTTCCGTTGCCGCCGGCTTCAGGTTGAGCATTTCCTTTTGGTTGTGCGACAGCGTAAAACCAACATCGAAACGGCTCAGTGCCATGCGTTTGATCAATGTTTCTATGTGGGCATATTCGGTTTTTTCGGTTTTTAAAAACTTGCGTCGGGCCGGGGTGTTGTAAAACAGGTCGCGCACATCGATCGTTGTGCCGGGAGGGTGCGGATCGGGTTGCGGATTGAAATCCTGCTCCGAGCCGTCGGCAACAACCTTCCAGGCGCAATCCGCGTCGCTGATGCGTGAAATCAGCGTAAGCCTTGAAACCGAACTGATGCTGGGCAAGGCCTCGCCGCGAAAGCCCATGCTGACCACCTGCTCCAGATCTTTTAAGCTGGCGATCTTGCTGGTCGCATGCCGGGACAAGGCCAACGGCAAGTCGTCTTTGATGATGCCGCAGCCGTTGTCCCTGATTTTTATCAGCCTGGCGCCGCCCTGTTCGATTTCAATGGAGATGTGACTGGCCCCCGCATCAAAACAGTTTTCAACCAGTTCCTTAACCACGGACGAGGGTCTTTCGACCACTTCGCCGGCGGCAATCTGGTTGACAAGTTGAGTGGGGAGGGAACGGATACGCATCAGCCAGCCTAAAGCAAAAGGCGTATTTTATATGATGGGGGTAATTATTCACACTGCCTTGTAAGAAGCCGACCGGCATCCTACAAGGTTAAAGCTTTATCACATCTCTAAAGCCGCTACGCTGCTTCCCTCTGGGGAGGGTTTGTAGGGAGACGTCGTATCGAAATAATTGCGCACGCCATCAAAAATAGCGCCGGCTATTTTCGCTTGATGCGCGGCATTGACTAACCTAAGCTCTTCCGACGGATTGGAGATAAACGCTGTTTCGACCAAAATAGACGGCACATCGGGCGATTTCAGCACCAGAAACCCGGCCTTTTGCACCGAAGCGTAATGCAGCTCGCCGATGCGTTCGAAATTTTTCAACACCTTGCCCGCAACATTCACGCTGGCGTCTTGAGTAGCGGTCTGCGACAAATCCAACAATACCGAAGCCAGCACATCCTCTTTATCGTTCAGGCTGACGCCGCCGACCAAGTCCGATGCATTTTCGCTGTCTGCCAGCCAACGCGCGGCTTCGCTGGTTGCGCCTTTGTTAGACAAGGTGAATACCGAAGCGCCTTTGACTGTCGTATTCTGGAAGGCGTCGGCATGAATTGAGATGAATAAATCGGCCTTGGCTGCCCTGGCAATCTGCATTCTTTTCCTAAGATCGACGAAATAGTCGCCTTTACGAACCATGACGGCCTTCATGCCCGGCTGTTTATTAATTAAATTCGCAAGTTTTCTGGCAATTTCGAGTGTGATCTTTTTCTCTTCGGTACCGTTGGCTCCATGTGCGCCGGGATCGTTTCCGCCGTGTCCCGCATCAACCGCAATAATGATGTCTTTGTTTCGTTTGGCCGTTTTTGTTGATTTAACCGGCACGACCTCTGCCTTTTCAGCTTCTTTTGTTGATTTAACAGCTATCGCTTCAGACTTTTCAGCTGCTTTCTTTTGCAATTCCTTAACCGGTTTTTCTATTTGTTGCTGGCTGTCCGCCACTTTGGAGGCCGCCGGTTTAGCGGCAATAGGCTTAATCTCTGCCTTCTGCTCAACCTTCGCATATTTATTCGGGTCTTTATCCAATAACTCAATAACCAGACGCTTGCCATTCAGGCTATTGGTTCTTAGTGACGTGCTTTGTGCGCTAATTTCTCTTTTTAAATCGACTACAATTCTTATATCGGTCTTATTTTTTGCTGCAACGCGTACTTGAGAAAACAGCGGATGGGATGACGGCGGCTGGCTTAACGCCTGCTTTAAATTGACATTGCGCATATCGATCACCAGGCGCGCCGGATTCTTCATCAGGAAAATACGATGTTCCGGCGAAGCAGTCACATCGAACAGCATTTGAGTCTGATCAGGCGTATTCCAGTAACGCAATGAACTCACATCGATTTGTTGCGCATAACCGGGCACAGCCCCCAATACCTGTAATCCAATAACAAACAAGAGCTTCCAGTAACTTCCCATCGGCATAACTCATAAAGTAATAATCTGGATTAGATTATAGCAGTATGTAATTGTTTTTCTAGGCCGGTTGTGTGACTATTTTTTTAACTTTGTGAGTTGCCGTGTAATTCCAGTGAGCGCCCGTTCCCGTCCGTAGCCAAACTGATGACCCGATCCGGCTCGGGTAAAAAGCCTTTGCCCATGTCCGGCCACTCAATAAAACACACGCAATCCTGATCGAAATAATCCCTTATGCCGATCCATTCCAGCTCTTCGGGATCGGCGACCCGATACAAATCAAAATGAAATATCTTGCGCCCCGCTATCGTATATTCTTCGACCAGCGTATAGGTCGGGCTTTTAACCGCGCCGGTGTAGCCCGCCGCCCTGAGAAAGCCCCTGACCAGCGTTGTTTTTCCCGCGCCCAGATCGCCATGCAAAAATATTACGCATTTTGACGGCAACTCCGCCCAAAGCTTCGCGCCAAACTGTTCTGTCGCTTCGGCATCCTTTAAATATGTCTTCATTCATTTACCAATTGTCTGAGATAAGGCATTAAATCACCGGCCAGCAAGCCTCTTTCCCCGTCTTTTTCTACGGCCAAATCCGCCGCCAAGCCGTGATTATAAACCCCTTGCTGCGCCGCATCCTTTAAAGACAAGCCCTGAGCCAGCAATGCGGCGATCACTCCGGCCAATACATCGCCCATGCCGCCGGACGCCATGCCTGGATTGCCGGTATTGGAAACGGCAAGTTCGTGTTCGGATGCAATCAATGTGCCTGCGCCTTTAACAATCGCAACGCCGCCGTAGCGGGCCTGAATGGACAAGGCCGCCGCAAACCGGTCTTGTTGTATGCCCGCAGTCGTGCAGTTTAACAGCCGACCGGCTTCACCCGGATGCGGCGTTAAAATCCAGTCCGGCTTTTGGGTTGGCGAACCGGCCAAGAGATTCAAACCGTCGGCATCGACTATCATCGGTTTTGCTGAACTTATCACGGCATTAAACAGCGCTTTCGCCCAATCGCTTTGCCCTAATCCCGGCCCGACCACGACAACATCGGCTTTTGCCAGCAACGCCGCCAACTGCCCGGCTGTTTCCACGCCGTGACACATCAACTCCGGCCTGTTCAGGTTCATCAACCCGGCATGCCCGGCCCTGGTCGCTATGCTGACCAAGCCTGCGCCGACCCGCAACGCCGCCTCGCCAGCCATCCGGGCCGCACCGGAATAGCCCAGCTCGCCGCCAACTATCAGCACATGTCCGCAACTGCCTTTATGCGCGCAACGGTCGCGGCGCGGCAACGGCGTCTTGACTACACGCGTCGCCGCCGCTTTAACTCCGGTAAACACATCTTCGGGCACTCCCAATTGCGCATAGCAAATCTCGCCGCAATACTCGGCCGCCTGTCCGGTAAACAAGCCCTGTTTCAAACCGATAAAACTAACCGTGCAAGCGGCTTTTACTGCACAACCCATCACGTTGCCGGTGTCGGCATTTAAACCGGATGGAATATCCACGGCGATCACAGGGGACGGATGGGCATTGATGGTCTGTATCGCTTCGGCGTAAAGCCCGGTAACCGGCCTGTCCAATCCGGTACCCAGCAGCGCGTCAACCAACACATCGGCGTTGATGGTATGTCCGGTCTGAAACGGTATGACCGTGCCGTTGGCTGCATCGTATTTCCGATAGGCGGATAATGCGTCACCGGTCAGTTTATCAGGCTCCGAAACCGCATAAACACAAACGTTCAACCCCGCTTCCACTGCCAGCGCGGCAATAATATAACCGTCGCCCGCATTATTGCCGGAACCGCAAAAAACGGCGACTGACCGGGCATCCGGCCATTGTTTTTTAATGCGCTGGAACGCTTCATACCCTGCCCGGCTCATTAATTCAAAACCGGGAATGCCGCGTTCCTGAATCGCGATTCGATCCATTTCCCTGACCTGCGCGGCGCGATAGAGTTTTATTGGTAAATTTTGCATGTCTTGTGATGTTGTTTCGTAGCGGTAACCGGCAGGTTGCCTCTGGGTAGCACCGAGAAGCCTAAAGGAAACGCCGATTTAATCCTTCGACAGGGCTCTCCTGAGCGTAGCCGAAGGGCTCAAGAAAACGGTAACATACTGATTCCGTTCATGGTGAGCCTGTCGAACCATCAACGGAAATGATTTGCTCAACGCTTCCCTAAAGGTTTTATTGGCTGGATTTGATTATAACGCAGTAGTAAAAAGCTTGGCTGAAAAGTGAAGATGCGCCACGTCTGGTTACGCCACCCACCACACATTGAACCGTGTGCTATCAAATGCTATCATTCAAGTGCATGTAATTCTGGATTTTTGGGGGCATATCATGGCAAATTTAAGCGTTAGAAAACTGGATGAGGATGTCTTTTCAAAACTACGTCTACGTGCTGCGACACATGGCGTTTCGATGGAAGAAGAAGAAGTACGCCAAATTCTTAAACAAGCCGTTGCAAACCCTATTAAACTCGGCGATATGGCTTTGCAATTGTTTGGCGAAAAGCACGGAGTCGAACTGGAATTGCCTGAACATACGCCGCATGAACCATTGGATTTATTGTTGTGATTGTTCTGGATACCAATATCATTTCAGAAGTTATGCGCCCTCACCCAAGCGAGTCTGTTGTAGCATGGCTAAATCGGCAACCCGGCACCAACCTCTTTATTACGTCCATAAGGCTTTGCAGAGATCGGGTACGGCTTGCGTGTCCTGGCCGATGGACAACGCCGTAGAAACTTGCAAAACCGTTTTGAAGAATTCGTTACCCAAGGCTTTGAATATAGGGTACTCGACTTCGATGCCGCTGCTGCGCGTATTTATTCTGAAATAATGGGGCACAAAAAGGAAATTGGCTGCCCAATGAGCTTTCCCGACGGTCAAATCGCCTCAATTACGTTGGTCAATCATTTTAAACTTACAACTCGCAATATTAAGGACTTTAGCAGTTGCGGACTTGATTTGATTAATCCTTTTGAATATTACCGTTAGGTCATTCTTGATGGACACAAAATCGCGTACCCACCCCACATTTCTACAAGGCTGTTAAAAATCATGAACTTTCAAGGATTCTCACCTGATTCATTCGAACAATTCATTCGTGCACTTTCTCTGAAAGTTATTGGCCCCGGAGTAACGATTTTCGGTAACGGCCCGGATGGAGGACGCGAAGCAACATTTCAAGGCAAAATCAATTTTCCTTTTCCGCCAAACACTACATGGGATGGTTACGGCGTCCTTCAGGCAAAATTCAAAGAAAAAATCGAAGACACCCAAAAAGATCAGAAATGGGCAAAGTCGCAATTGGAGGATGAGCTCAACGTCTGGATTTCAAATAACAATCGAACTCCTAAACCGGATTACTTTATTTTTTGCACTAACGTAGAACTCAGTTCCGCTGCCAACGGTGGTAAAGACGCCATAACTCAGATTTTCGAAGATCACAAAGCCGCAATTGGGTTAAAAGATTATGCAATTTGGGACGCCAATCAGTTAAAAGCATACGTTGATGGATATGCAGAAATTCGGCAACGTTTCGAATGTTTTTTCACCCCAGGTGACTTGTTAGCCGCAATTGCAAAAAAGCTGTCCAATGCCGCCAACCCCGATGCGATCTTAGCCGCTTATTTGTCTAAAGAAATACTGGTCGATGAAGACGCAAGACTCGGTCAAGCAGGTGATCGATCCGAAGATAGAATTAGATTAGCTCATGTCTTCATGGATTTGCCTATTACTAAAGCTTCCATGTTAGAACCGACAGAAGAAGATGAATTCACTGAACATTTACCGCCTGCATCCTTGCATAATTTACTTCACGCCGCAGCCAATAAACTTGACCCATTAGCACTAGAAGATCACCGGCAGGCATTTAAGACCCTGCTAACTGGATTACAATCACAACGTATCTATGGTCGCTTTGTGTTTTTGGGTGGGCCGGGTTCAGGAAAATCGACTATCGGTCAATTCCTCGCCCAAATCCACCGTGCGGCGCTATTAGATCGGCGTGAGCCACGTCGCGTAGAATTTAAGGTGCGCAGTGTTATCAAAGACATCAAAGCCCGTTGTCAAGAAGAACAGGCAATCTGGCCTAATACGCCGCGTTATCCTTTCCGTGTCGAGTTAAATGCGTTTGCCAAAGCGCTTTCAAAAGATACGGTTAAAACTCTATCCGAGTATTTACGCCACTGCCTAAGTCAGGACTTGGCATTGTCCCATGAAGACCTTCGTGAATGGCTGCGCCTGTTCCCTTGGCTCCTGATTCTTGATGGACTAGACGAAGTGCCATCTTCTAGCAATCGCCGCGAAGTTGTAGCAGCTATCCAAAACTTCCTTAACGAAGCCAGGGACGTAGAAGCCGATTTAATGATAGTGGCGAGTTCCCGTCCTGATGGGTATGCGGGTGAATTTGACGGTGATGAAGTTGCTCACAGATATTTAGCGCCACTATCAAAGCGTCGTGCGCTGGCCTGTGCTCAACGTTATGTCGATGCAAAGACAGCTTCTAAAGGCAGTCAGCGAGCCGCAGAAACAATGGCGACGCTTACAGATGCAGCCAATAACCCCTTGATTGCCCGATTAATGCGTTCGCCATTGCAAGTCACATTTATGGTGACAGTGGTGTCAGCCAGCGGCAAACCCAGCGATAGCAGATGGCAACTTTTCAACGATTACTACCGAACTATTTATGAGCGCGAGCTTCATAAGGCCGTCCCCCCTTTTGATATTGCACTCAACGAACGCCGACCAGACATCGACGCTCTTCATCACAGAGTCGGTTTTATTTTGCAGTGCCGTGCCGAATCGTCCGGCGGCACCCAGGCAGATATTTCTATAACTGAGTTCGAACAACTGGTTAGCGAGTGTCTTGAGGAAAACGGTTTATCCTCACATGAATTAGCGACTCAAAAGCAGATGATTATAGGGGCCGCAAAACAACGGTTAGTTTTTCTAACCAGCCGCACACCCGGCCGATTGAGTTTTGATGTCCGATCATTGCAAGAGTATATGGCTGCTGCTTGCTTGACCAATACCGACTCGTCTGTGATCATCGAGAGATTGGATGCTATTGCTCATTCAGCCTATTGGAGAAATACGCTACTTTTCGCGGTTGGACGATTTTTTGTTGAACCACAGATGCGCGATCACCGGGACAAAATAAGGCTGCTTTGTGAAGATTTAAATCGCAATGAGGGTAATCGAGCTGAGGCAAAATTAGGCTCTCATTTGGCGCTTGAGATTTTAGAAAGCGGCACAATCGGCAATATGCCGCTCATTAATCGAAGTTTAGCGGCATGTTCGCTCGATCTACTTGCTAATCCACCTAACAAAGAAAACGGCTTGATAAGTCGACTTGCCAGTATCTATTCTTCCGCGGTGGAGACTGAGTTTCAGCACCAAATAGATATTTGGTTGGGTCAACATAGTTTGGCTCGGAGTCTTTCAGCATGGATGTTGATCCTTTATCTTGAGAAAAAAGATATACCATGGGCTGGTCAACTGGTAGCAAAAAATTGGCCCGAGGAGCCGGAAAAAGCTGCAATTATTTTATCGGCATGGTTGTCAAATGAACTTCAAATGGATCGTTTGGATACGGGAAGGCTTGAAAAACTGATTCCTCAATTATCAATCAAAGGATGTGCAGATGGATTATTATCGCGAGAAGTTGATGTTGAATTAACAGCATCGGAATGGCTTACTCCATTGACATCTTGGTGGAATCATAAAAACAACATTGATGCTAAATTGCATGTTGATAATTGTTTTTCTGGAGTTCAGGTTAACTTTAAATCTGTCTCTAAGTTGCACGAGCAATTTGATTTTGGTGACATCAAGACATTAAGATCGGAAAAAAATCTTCATTCTGACTGGAAGCTATTATTTCAGCTTGCTGATTTTCATAGTGATCCGAGTGTTGCTAATCTTTCCAGTGTGTTGGAATATTTTGCAAATTCCTGCGAACAAGAAGTTTGGTGTTTCTGGGCTGGAAAATTGCCTTGGCCTATAGCGTGTCATTTGAAAAAAGCTACTTCAAAATCTGAATTGTTATTATTGGTTAAACAGATTCGCTCTAATCTATTTGGTGATTTAAATCAATGGCAGATTAAAGAAGAAACATGGACAAAAGATGGGATTAACCTGGATGAATTATGTAATCCTTTGTTCAAAATTGAGGTCACTTTGTCTGCTGCAATTAACGGTGTCAGCGTAAGTGACAAAGGAAATGAAATTACATGCTCCGCACAGAAGTCACTATGCGACCACATAATAAGTTCTTGTTCTCTTGATGTGAAGAATACACTTTCCTGGATACTAGCTTTTTATGCCACTTGTAACGGAACATTGAATTTCCTTGACCCCGAATTACTACAAACACATCTGCTGTCAACACAAAGACGTTGGAGAGATAGAGATTTTCTTGTCAATTTTGACAATGTGAAAGGTAACATAAAGCCGTGGATTGATTTCTATGATCATTTTGGACAATTAGATACCTTACATTTCATAGACACTACCTGGGAACTCAAAAAAGCCCCGCTTGAATTCATTCTGCGGGCCTTTACCGATAATCCGGCACAATTGGGTTTGCTTCGTTTAGCCGGTTTTTGGTGTGCTTCAGGTAGGAAAACTGACATAAATATAAAAAACCCGATATTACTTGAGCAGTTTAAAAAACCTAAATACCTACTTGCCGCAATGCTGGTACGAATGTCGCGAAAAGATTTATTAGTTGCGGAAGCAGAGCAAATTGCAAGCAAATTACCTGTAGTGGTTAGTGAAAAGAGTGAACCGAATGCGCTACACATTCTGCTTTCTGCGCTTGAACATCATGCAAAAGAAATTTCCGCGTTGGAAATAGTGCTTAAAAAACTCATTGAAATTATCCCGGAAGACGAATGGCAACTTCGTGCTAGAGCAGACGTTATTCGCCACACCCTTTTGCAAGCACGACCCAGTGGGTTCGACAATAAAAATCTTACAGTACTCCGTCTCCCTTTAGTTGAAATCGATTAAATTTGGAGTCTGTAAACTCGTAGTCGGAATAAATCCTATCGTTTTTGCGAAGCCTAACTCAATAATGCATTCAACATTGAATGACTCCAAACGACATGCTCTAATGCGTATCATTTATAAATTCCTTACACAAGGACAACCCAATGCGAACCCATATAATCATTGACGACACCTTGATGGCCGATGTTTTAAAAGCGACGGGGGTAAAATCCAAGCGGGAAGCGGTGGAACTCGGTTTGAAAGCCTTATTAATGTTAAAACAGCAAGAGGGCATCAAAGCCTTTAAAGGCAAGTTAAAATGGGAAGGCGATTTAGAGCAAATGAGGTCTGATCGTTGATTCCGGTCGATTCCAGCGTTTGGATCGATTACTTCAACGGCGCGGAAACTCCGGCAACCCAAAAGTTGGATAAGTTGCTAGGAGTGCAGCCGGTATGCACTGGGGATCTGATTCTGGCGGAAGTGCTGCAAGGGTTTAGGCAAGACCTGGATTATCAGGCCGCAAAAACCTTGCTTAGTTCATTACCTGTCCACGCCATGCTGGGTGCAACCATGGCTTTAAAAAGCGCCGAAAACTTTAGAAAACTGCGTCAACAAGGCATTACCGTTCGCAAAACCATCGATACGATGATTGCCACCTACTGCATTGAACACGGACTGCCGTTATTGCATTCAGACAAGGATTTCCAGCCCTTTCAACAGTTTATGGGATTGCAGGTTGTATAAGGAAGTGCTGAATAAATTGATTCCGTTCATGGTTCGACAAGCTCACCACGAACGGAATCAAGCACTTGCCGTTCGTCCCAAGCTTGTCGAAGGACTTATTCAGCGTTTCCATAGAGGTTTCCCTCATGCGAAATCGATTTTACCGCTTCAGGCCGAGCAGCATGCCCCAGCCCTTCGACAGGCTCAGAGCGAACGGTTAATCCTTAACTTAACGGCATTGCCCCGCCCGGTTCGGCTTATTAAGCAGTTCCATTTTATCTACGTTCAATCCTTCGCCTCCCGTCGCCAGCTATGGACATCAGCAGCCAACAAATGATTACCCTCGCCCTTCAAATCAAGCAATGGGGATTAGAGCTGGGCTTTCAACATGTGGGCATCACCGACACCGGTTTGCCGGAAGCGGAAGCGCATCTGCAAAACTGGCTGGACAATGGATTCCACGGCGAAATGGACTATATGCAGCGCCACGGCCTTAAACGCAGCAGGCCCGAGCTATTGCATCCGGGCACTGTGCGCATTATTTCCGTGCGCATGGATTACCAAACCGAATCCGCCATTGCGATGAATCAAGTGCTGGCTGACCCGGCTTCCGCTTATATTTCCCGCTATGCGCTGGGCCGCGACTATCACAAACTGATGCGCAACCGCCTGCAAAAACTGGCCGACAAGATTCAAGCGGAAATCGGCTCCCAGTTCCCGGACTCCATGCGGGCTTTTGTCGACAGCGCCCCGGTGCTGGAAAAGGCCTTGGCCGAAAAAGCGGGCCTAGGCTGGATCGGCAAGCATTCCAACGTCATCAACCGCAAAGCCGGATCGTGGTTCTTTTTAGGCGAACTGTTCACCAACCTGCCGCTGCCGATCGACAGCCCGGCCACAGCGCATTGCGGCGAGTGCCGCGCCTGTCTGGACATTTGCCCGACCCAGGCGATTGTCGCTCCCTATCAAGTCGATGCCAGACGCTGCGTGTCCTACCTGACTATCGAACTGCACGGTTCGATACCGGAAGATTTAAGGCCGCTGATCGGCAACCGCATCTACGGCTGCGACGACTGCCAGATCATCTGCCCATGGAATCGCTTCGCCAAACTGACAGGCGAACGGGACTTTAATCCCAGGCATCGGCTCGACACCCAACAATTGCTTGAGGTCTTCGCGTGGACTGAAGCGGAATTTCTGGCAAAAACCGAAGGCTCCGCAATACGGCGAATCGGCCATCAACGCTGGCTCAGGAATATCGCCGTTGCCTTGGGCAATGCGCCTGCATCGCCGCTTATTACCGACGCCTTAAAGCCCATGCTCGACCATGAGTCCGAGATGGTTAGAGAGCATGTAATATGGGCGCTGGCTCGGCAAGGCCCTAACGATTCAGCGGGATAAACAAGGCGAAAGGCAAAGGACAAAAACCACCTTTCGCCATTTCTAGCCTAATCCGTAATTTAAATGACGCCCAATCAGGATTGTTTGTATGATCCCGCCAAAACCGATCGATAGGGACATGCAACTATGAAACAGATATTTTTTATTTTATTGACCCTGTCCATTTCATCCGCCCACGCCGAGGTTTTTAAATGCCAGTTGAAATCGGGCAAAACGGTTTACCAGTCTACGCCCTGCCAATCTGCGATAAAACAGCAAGCTATCGAGATCCCAAAACCCGATCCGCGCAAGGTTGCCGAGGAAGAAGCCAAACTCAAAGCCTGGAAGGAGGATTTTGCGGCGCGCGAAGCGGCAAGAATCAAGGCCGAAAAAGAGCTGCAAGCCGAACTGGACAGAAAAGCCTCTGTTGAAGCGTTGAAAAAAAGCGCCGAATATCAACAGCAGCAAGCCTATGAGGCAAAACGGCAGGCCGATGCGCTGGAGCGGCAAAATATGCAGCCTCCCCAATTTTACCCCTATTATTATCCGTCTTATCAATCGCTCCCGGCTTATCCGTCCCGTATACCGCATCAACATCAAAAAACCGGCAAAGACAATGACGGCAGCGGCCGCGCAAAAATTATTTTTAACTGGAAATAAACGGTATATTACAAAGTATCCTCATTGAAACCGCGCCGCATCTGTAGATTATTCAAAATAAACTACAATAGGCGCAACATAAACCCTCACACCGTAACCGGAACCTATGGAAGCTAATACAAAAACAATAAAATCTTTGGGCGTGCTGTGCAGCGGCGGCGACAGTCCGGGCATGAATTCGGCGGTACGCTCGGTAGTCAGAACGGCTATCGGCCTTGGCATTGAAGTTTACGGGATTTATAAAGGCTATTCCGGTCTGCTGGAGGGCAATATCCACAAACTCAGCCTGTCCTCCGTCGGCAATATCATCCAGCGCGGCGGCACCATTCTCGACACCTCGCGCTGCGAGGAGTTCCACACCCCTGGAATCAGGCAGGAAGCCGCGCACATTCTATCCAGAAAACATATTGACGGCTTGGTTGTGATCGGCGGCAACGGTTCGTTTGCCGGCGCGATGACCTTGCACCAGGAACATGACATCCCGATAATCGGCATACCCGGCACCATTGACAATGACATTTCCGGCACCGAATACACGATCGGCTTCAACACCGCCGTACAGACCGCGGTCAACGCCGTAGACAACATCAGGGACACCGCTTCGGCGCATGCGCGAACTTTCCTGGTCGAAGTCATGGGCCGCAGGTCATCCTTCATTGCGCTGCAAGTCGGCATCTGTACCGGCGCCGAGCATGTGGTGCTGTCAAACCAGGCGATCGATTACGAGAAGATTGTCAACGACATTAATAAAGGCACGGCTCGGGGCAAAACATCATCGATTATCATCGTGGCCGAAGGCGAAAAATCCGGCTTATCCTACGAAATAAAAGACACACTGATGACGCAGTACGATCTTAGCGTCCACGCCTGCGTTTTGGGGCATATCCAGCGCGGCGGAAGACCTACCGCACTGGATCGCCTGATTGCCTCGCAAATGGGGTATGCCGCAGTGCAGGCGCTTCACCAGGGACTGCGCTGCCATGTCACGGCTTTTAATAAAGGTGAAATTGAAATGGTGCCGTTATCGGAGTGCATACGAGGAAAAACCGAGTCTACCGAGGCGCAACTTGAATTAATCCGCGCCCTGGCTATTTAAGCGAGCCGACGGTGAAAGCGCAAATAGGCCGAAAAACCCCGCCACTATCCGTTTCCTGCTGGGTTCAGGGAACCGAGACCAATTTTGACCGGCTATCAGGCCGGGTCGTACTGGTTGAAATATTTCAGGTCAATTGTCCGGGCTGCTTTTTATACTCCTTGCCCCAGGCAATAGACCTGCACCAAAAATATGCGCAGCACGGTTTATCGGTATTGGGCGTCGCCACCGCGTTTGAGGATTTTGACAAAAACACCCTCGAAAACCTGACCCGTCTGGCTGAAAACGGCGAGGTGATCGGCGAAACATTGCGTCTGTTAAGCCAACATAACGAGCTTAGTGCAGAAGGCCGACTGCCCTATCGCATCCCGTTTCCGCTGGCGATGGACCGCTTGAACAAACGCCAAGCCGAAACAACCGAGCATGACCTCGAAACCTTCATCAAAACCCGCATCCCTAATTTCGAGCAGCGGCCGGAAGCCGATCGGCAAAAGATCAGGCAGCAGGTACAGCATTATTTTCAGTCGCTCGATTACCATGCGGAAACGTTTGAACGTTTCGATTTAAAAGGCACGCCCTCGCATATCCTGGTGGATAAGCAAGGCATACTCAGGGAGTGCGCATTTGGCGCGTATCCCGAGTTGGAGGCGCGGATATTAGGACTATTGCAAGAATAAAATAAGCAGCTTGAAGCAGGCGGGGCCAAAGCCGAAAACAGGCCCGCCTTAATGCAAACCGGGAATTAATAAAAACAATCAACAAGGACTCAAAATGTCGATCCATGTCAACATGCCCCATCTATCCAGCCGCAAGACAAAAATCATTGCCACACTGGGTCCGGCTTCGGATACACCCGAAGTTATTTACGACCTTATTAAGGCCGGGGTCAATGTTTTCAGGTTGAACATGTCCCATGGCGAACATGAAAGCCACCGCAAGCTGTACCGGATAATCCGGGAATCGGCCGAAGCACTGCATCAACACATTACCATTTTTGCCGATCTTTGCGGCCCCAAAATCAGAACCGGAAAATTTAAAAACGGCAGCATTATCATCAACAATGGCGATCAGGTTGTGGTAACAACACGGGATATACTAGGCGAGGCAAATCTTATCCCCTGCCAGTATCATGCCTTGGCTGACGATGTAAATGCAGGGGATCGTATCCTGCTGGACGACGGCAAATTCGAGCTCAAGGTTATTAAAAAAGACGCTCAAGACATAAGCTGCGAAGTCATTCACGGCGGCGAGTTAAAAAACAACAAAGGCATCAACCTGCCCGGCGTCAGTGTATCCTGCCCGTCATTAACCGACAAAGACCGGGCGGATGCGTTGTTTGCATTGGATCTGGGCGTTGATTACCTGGCCCTGTCATTCGTCAGGAAAGCCGAAGATATTACCGACCTGCGTCAATTGATTACCTCAAGCGGCTACGACACCCATATCATCGCCAAAATTGAAAAACCGGAAGCCCTAACCAACGGCCAGGACATCATTAACGCCGCCGATGCGATCATGATTGCCCGAGGCGACTTGGGCGTGGAATTAAACCCGGAAGATGTGCCGATAGCCCAGCACCAGCTCATTAAAAGCGCCAGGGCATTGAACAAGCCGGTCATCGTCGCCACCCAAATGCTGGAATCGATGATTGAAAACTCCAGGCCCACGCGCGCCGAAGTGACCGACGTCTCCAATGCGGTTTATTCTTCCACCGATGCGGTGATGTTGTCCGGGGAAACAGCGGCGGGACACTTCCCGGTTGAAGCGGTTGAAATGATGTCCAGGGTCATCTATCAAACCGAGGCGTTCATGAGAGAACAGGATGTTTTCGGCAAACTGGCGCACCGGGATAATGAACAAAAACCGCTGCCGTTCGGGGACGCGTTCGCCGACGCGACCGCCCAACTTTGCTTTGACCTGCATGCAAAAGCCATCGTCGGCATTACCAGCGGCGGAATGTCGGTTGTTACGTTGAGCTCTGCAAGGCCTGCCGCGCCGCTGATAGCCATCAGCGCCAATAAATGGGTTTGCCAACGGATGAATCTATACTGGGGCGTTATACCGATACACGCCGATGATGCCGGTCATGCCCATCCCAATAAACTGGCCCGACGCCATGCCATTGAAACAAAACTGGCAAATGAGGGCGATAATGTCATTGTCGTGCGCGGTTTTCATCAGGATGGCCAGTTGAGTTCGCCGACCATAACGATGCTGACAATTTGATATTTTGGACATCCATGCGGTGCAATACGCTACGCTATTGCACCCTACGATTGCGCCTTACCGTATAAACCTGCAACCCCGCCACCCGTAATAAGCGATGTAGCAATAACAAAGCACCGGGATAAAAAACGCCTGTTGAATGCCGATCCAATCGGCGAACAGCCCCTGCACAACCGGAAGCACAGCGCCGCCGACTATCGCGGCGCATAAGATGCCCGAGCCCTGCCCCGTATGCCTACCCAAACCGCTAACCGCGAGCGAAAAGATGGTCGGAAACATGATCGAGTTAAACAAGCCGACAGCCAGAATCGCCCACATCGCAACGTAGCCACTGCCGAGCATCGTCATTAAAACCAGGACCGCCGCGGTTACCGCGTTAAATGCCAGCGCTTTGCCGGGCTGGACTTTTTGCATGGCTACCGCCCCGATAAACCGCCCGACCATAGCGCCGCCCCAATAAAACGACACATACTTTCCGGCCTCTTGTTCGGCCAATCCGGCAATGGAAGGCTCGCCCAGAAAATTGATCAAAAAACTGCCGATGGACACTTCGCCGCCGACGTAAACAAAAATCCCGATTGCACCCAACACCAGGTGCCTGTAGCCCCAGGCGCTGTCATGAACATCCTCTTCAAGACCTGAAACCTGCGCTTCGGCGGCTTCAATTTTGGGCAACTTGATCAGCGCAAAAATCACCGCAATAAAAAACAGAACCGCAGCCAGTAACAAATAAGGGGTTTGTACGGCGGCAGCCTGCGCCGCTTGATAAGCCGATAATTCATCCGCGTTAAGCAGCTTAACTTCATCCGCCGTTTTAACCGCAGTCGTAAGAATAAACAGCGCGCCGAAATAAGGGGCAATCGTCGTACCCAGCGAATTAAACGCCTGAGTCAGGGTTAACCGGCTGGAGGCGGTTTCCGGGTTCCCCAAAATAGTCACATACGGATTTGCGGCAACCTGCAACAAGGTGATGCCTGAGGCCAATACAAAAAACGCCGCCAGAAATAACGGATAGGAATGCGAACTTGCAGCCGGATAAAACAGCAGGCAGCCAATGCCCGCTATGCTTAATCCGGCAATGATGCCGCCTTTGTAATCGATTTTCTCAACCAGATACCCGCTGGGAACGGAAACGACAAAATAGGCGGTAAAAAAGCAAAACTGGATCAGCATTGCCTGGGTGTAATTCAGCGTGAACACCGACTTTAAATGCGGGATCAAAATATCGTTCAAACAAGTGATAAAACCCCAGATAAAAAACAGCGAGGTTAATATTATTAACGAGCCTAAATAGGATTTTTTATCAGAACCATTCGTCGAATCGGCAGCATTGATCATAAATTATCGATATGTCAGATTAAAAAGTTTAAAAGCTTATCACCACGGAGCCACGAAGGACACGAAGCTTTTTAACTTAGGAACGCGCACGAAATAACTTGAGCAAGTTTTGTATTTATAAGCTTAATCTTCATGATCTTCATGGTAATTGCTTAAATTAATTTATGCATGTTCCTTAGCTTTTCTTCGTGTCCTTCGTGGTGAAAAAGACTTTCAATCGCCTGGTTTAAGCATCATTTCGTCACCGTAAAACCGACCGTCTCATTGCCGACCATCACCTTGAAATCCCCCGGCTCCACAATCCGCTTAAGATCAACGTCAATAAACGACAAATCATGCGGCGTTAAGGTAAAGCTTAACGTTTCGGATTGCCCCGGATTCAGCTCGACTTTTTTAAAAGCCTTGAGTTGCTTGTTGGGCCTGGTTACCGAAGCCGCCACGTCATTGATATAAACCAGCACCGCTTCCTTGCCTGTTAACGCGCCGGTGTTTTTGGCGTTAACGCTGACATTGATATTTTCGCCGATGTTGATTTTTTCTTTGTCCACCTTCAAGCCGCTGGTTTCAAAGGTGGTATAACTCAAGCCATGACCGAACGGATACAACGGATCATAAACATTCGATTCAAACGACTCGATAGGTTTGTAGTCATAAGGCGTAATGCCATTGGTATTTCTCGGATAGGAAATCGGCAGTTTACCGTTCGGGTTATAGTCGCCGTACAAAATATCGGCAATCGCCTCGCCGCCTTCCATGCCCGGCAAAAAGCCCAAAATAACGCCGGAAGCCCGTTCCGCAATCGACGTGATAATACGCGGACGGCCGCCCAGGGTCAGCAAAACCACCGGCTTTCCGGTTGCCATCGCGGCATTGGCAAGATCGACTTGAGCCGGATCGAGATTTAAGGTCTCAATATTGCCCGGCGTTTCCGTATAAGGATGTTCGCCCAGGCTGAGCAGGATAACGTCGTGATTCCGGGCCTCATCGACCACCTTTTGAACATCGATAGGCGCATCAAACGAACCGCCGCCGACATAAGTCACTTTGCCGTCGGATTTTTCTTGTATCGCTTCCAGGACCGTCAATTTTTCCTGGGGATATAACTCCTCGGCGGCGCCTTGCCAGGTAATCGTCCAGCCGCCATTTAGCGTACTCAACAAATTCGCGGTGGGTCCCGCCACCAGAATATTGGCGTCTTTTTTCAGCGGCAGGATGTGGTTGTCGTTTTTGGCCAGGACTATCGACTCCCTGGCCGCCTGCCGGTTGGCTGCTATCGCCTCAGCCGTGGCGAAATTACCTTCTACCGGCAACAGCGGCTTCGGATCAAACAACCCGGCCTGATACTTGACCGTCAGTATCCTGGACACCGCTTCATCGATACGGGACATTGGCACTTCGCCGGATTTGACCAAATCGATCAGCAAATCATAAAAAGAAAAATCGAACGGCACCATGCTCATGTCGACACCGGCCATCACCGCGATTTTTACCGCCTCTTTGGGGGATGCGGCCATCTTGTCACGGGTATAAAGGCGCTCGATGTCCGCCCAGTCGGACACGGCAATGCCCTTAAAGCCAAGCTCTCCGCGCAGAATCGTGGTCAGGTATTGATAGTTGGCGTGTCCCGGAATGCCGTCGACTTCGGCCGAATTCACCATGACCGTCGGCGATCCGGCTTTAATGCCCGCTTCAAACGTCGGCAGGAAATATTCGCGCAGCACTCTTTCGCCGATCCAGGCGGGCGTCCGGTCTTTGCCGTTCAGGGGATAGCTATAGCCCACATAATGCTTCAGGCAAGTAGGCGCTTTATCGGCTGCGGAAAAATCATCACCCTGATGGCCTTTAATATAAGACGCGCCCATCACCGTCGCCAGATGCACATCTTCGCCAAAGGTTTCCCACAAGCGCGGCCAAAGCGGTTGACGGCCAATATCCATCACCGTGGAAAAATTCCATTGCTGGCCGGAGGCGCGCACTTCCCGTGCGGTGATTTCGCCTTCCTTGAAAGCCAGTTCCGCATTGAACGTCGCCGCCATGTTGATGGCTTGCGGAAACAATACCGCGTTTTGCGTGTAAGTTGCGCCATGAATCGCGTCGATCCCGTAAATGACTGGGATTTTGAGGCGTGTTTTTTCCGCAGCCTCCTGCACCGTGCGCATCATTAGCCGCCAGGTTTCAATGGATAGCGCTTCGTTATTGGGCGTAAAAGGCGTATTAAGAATGGAGCCGACATGGCGTTTTACTACCGCCTCTTTCAGCTTGACCGGATCAATCAGTTCCTCGGCGCGGCCATGCTGTTTCTCGATGTTGCCGATGACCTTGATGTCAACCTGCGTCATCTGGCCTACTTTTTCTTCCAGCGTCATTTGGGACAGCAGATTTTTGACTTTATTTTCTATTGCTTTGCTTGTTTCTTGTGCGCTCACAGAACGCCCCGAAATGACGGATAGGATGATAATTAAAATGATATGTAAGGTTTGCAACTTAGTATTCTTCGCGTGTTGATTGTTTAAGGTTTTGCTTACGCATCGGCTTATTTTAAGCTGCACCGCAGTTTTTCTACAAAAAACATTCCTGGCCTGTTATCGGGTTAGACGATTACCCGATTGGCACACGCCACTAAGGATCGTACATAAATTAATTTAGGCAATTACCATGAAGAGCATGAAGACTTAAACCTTTCATGCCGCTTCATGTCCTTCATGGTTAAAAAATGAAAAATAAAACTTGCTCAAGTTATTTCATGCACGTTCCTTAA